>CAYWVY010000017.1:30452-34351 GCA_964461885.1 uncultured Methanospirillum sp.
CGCGGCCGACGCGCCCGTGACAAGGGCGCAGAGTGCCGCGAGGACCAGGGTGAGCAAGAGAGCCCTCCCCATCCGGGTATGATTACGGATATTCATGATCACTGCTACGGGCTTCATCAAAGATATACGTTTTCTTTTCTTGGCACCGCGCCTGAAGGAGGAGATCAAAGAAACGATCAATTCTAATAGCAGAGCTGCCGAAAAGGTGCCCGCGCGGAACTGTTGACCCAGGACGTGGACGTCGGGGCCCGTGCGGACAAGGGATATGCCGGGACCAGCGGAGCAACGGTGTATCCCTCCGCAAGGCGCAGGGCGCAGGGCGCTGCCATCCACCTCCGGGTGGCCGGCAGCGCCTAAACCTCCATCCTCCGACATCCGCTCCACCGCCACCGCCGCTCGAAGCGGCCCGCGCGCGCGCCGCGCGCCGCGGCGCCCCGGGCTGGTCACGGTGCCGGAACGGGAATGGTTAGAGAGCGTTGAAGAGCCAGACGACGTCGGCGAAGTCGATCCGGCCGTTCCTGTTGAAGTCGAACCGCGGGACGGGCTCGTGTCCGGCGATCCAGCTCATCTGGTTGAAGTACAGGACGACGTCCGCGAAGTCCTTCCGGCCGTTGCCGTTCACATCCTCGCAGATACCGTCACCGTTCGTGTCGCCCGGCACTCCCGTCCCGCCCGGCACCGTGACCACCCCGAACAGGGGGGTCGTGCTCCTCGCGCCGGCCAGGTATATCTCGTACCCGTCACGCAGGTCCGTGAAGGCCACGATCTCACCGTCGATTGCAGTCTCAAACTGCTGGCTCTCGGCGCTCACAAGCGGCCGCTCCTCGTTCGCCGCGAGATCGAAGAGATAGATATCACCGGAGTCCCGGCGGGCGTCGCTCCAGACCACGAGATTTCCATCGATCGCCGGGTGGGTCTGGAACGATTCGGATGGCGAGAGCCACCGCTTTGTCCCGTTCTGCAGGTCGAGGTCGAGCTCGCAGATCCGGATATTCCAGTCCCACTGATCGGAGTTATACTGGGACCAGACGATCCGGTCGCCCGAGGAACGGAGCCTGTCGATCGACTCATTCGACATCCGCTCGAGCACGCGGGTGCTGTCGTCCTGCAGGTGCCGGAAATAGACCCCGCCGAAATCGGTGTCAGTCCAGACCAGCTTCTTACCCGAGACCCACGGTTTGGTCTGGGTATTCGAGTCCTGGTAGGCCTGCCTCGGTCCGCCGCTCACGCCGATCTCCCGGAAGAAGATCCGTCCCTGTTCCGACCGTTTCGGTTCCGATTGATTGCTCGTCTCCGACTCGACCTTATCGATCCAGGTCACGATCACGCCGTCGTCGTCCGAGATCGCGGGGCTGCATTCGTATCCGCCAAACAGGCTGTCCGGAAGGTTCACCATCACCGGCTCGCCTCCCGCCTCGAGATCGAGCAGGTAAATGTCCGGGTTCTCCAGTGCCTGGCTGTTCCGGTAGTCCTCCCAGACGACGTACCGGCCCGCGATCTGGGGGTTGACCTGGTCTTTCAGGTCGCCGGTCAGCTGGCGGATCTGGCCAGTCATGCCGTCATAGAGGACGATGTCCCAGTCATCGTCCAGGTTCTGGCGTTCCTGCCAGACCACCTTCGTTCCCGAGATCGCCGGGTTCCGCTGTTCGAAGTCGTCGTTCGTGAGCCGCAGTTCCCAGGCGGCCGCTGCGCCGGGCAGGACGAGCAGCGCGGCCAGGAGGAGAATAAGAAGGGGACAGGTTCGGATCGACATCGGCGGGATCACCACAGCATGTTCGATCCTGTTGGGGCTTACCTTATTTGTAACGGTGCTTCCCGGCCTGCTGCGGAGCGCACCCTTTTCATATCGGAGCGCAAACCCGATCTGATCGCTCCATGCCCATCGCCGTGATTCCGTTCCGGCCGGTCAACCCGAAGACCCGGCTCTCAGGGCTCCTGTCCCAGGCAGAGCGCGAATCCTTCGCCCGGGCCATGCTCGCCGACGTGGTCGGCGCCGTCCGGGCTGCGGGGCTCGACCCCCTCATCCTCAGCACCCACCCGTACGACTGCCCGAACGCCGAGGTCCGGATCGCGCCCGCAGGCCTGTCGGAGGCGCTCAACGCCCTGCTCCCGACCCTCGATCCGCCCGTGCTCGTGATCATGGCCGACCTGCCCCTTGTCACGCCCGACGCGATCCGGCGGCTCGTCGATGCCGCCGCCGACATCGCCATCGCTCCCGGGCGGGGCGGCGGCACCAACGCCATCCATATCCGCGATACGGCCCGCTTCCATGTCGATTATTACGAGATCTCGGTCAGCAAGCACATGGCGATCGCAAAAGCGGCCGGGCTCTCGGTCGAGATCCTCGACTCATTCCGCCTGTACCTCGACCTCGACGAGGAGGGGGACCTCGTTGACCTGCTCATCCACGGTGACGGACAGGCCCGCGCCTGCCTCGAGTCGCTCGGCATCGCCCTCTCGGCCACGCGGGGCCGGGTCTGCCTTGAGCGCCGCCCCGGGCCCGACGAGACGGGGGTCATCCTGCGGCTCGGAAAGGTGACCGGGGCTGCGGACCGATGACCGAAACATTCAGGTCCGTCGGGACATGAGGGAGGGGAGATGGCTGACGAGGTGATCCAGGTCGACGGCCTTTACCACCGGTTCGACGAGCTCGTCGCGGTGGACGGCGTCTCGTTCTCGGTCTCGGCCGGCGAAGTCTTCTCGTTCCTCGGCCCGAACGGCGCCGGCAAGTCGACCGTGATCAACGTCCTGACCACCCTCCTGCCGATACAGGACGGAGAGGTCGTGATCGCGGGCCGCGACCTCCGCACCGAGCCGGACCGGGTCCGGGAGGCGATCGGGATCGTCTTCCAGGAGGTGACCCTCGACCGCGACATGACCGTGGCCGAGACGCTCGAGTTCCACGGGCGGCTCTACGGCCTTGCGCGCGAGGAGCGACGGAGCCGCATCGACGAACTCGTCGACCTTGTCGAGCTCGGGGCGAAGCGCGACACCCTGATCAAGCACCTCTCCGGCGGGATGAAGCGGCGCCTGGAGATCGCACGCGGACTCATGACCCGTCCGACCGTGCTCTTCCTTGACGAGCCGACGATCGGGCTGGACCCCCAGACACGGGCCCGGATGTGGGACTACCTCCGCCAGGTCAACCGGGAGGGGACCACGATCTTTCTCACGACCCATTACATGGACGAGGCGGACCAGCTCTCGAACCGGATCGCGATCATCGATCACGGCCGGATCGTCGCCGAGGGCCGGCCGTACGAGCTCAAGAACGCACTCGGCCAGGACATGATCTACCTGGCGACGGCTGATAACGGCCGGGCGCGGGCCGTGCTCGAGGGGACTCCGAACGTGGGCGCCATCCACGAGAAGGGCGGCGGCCTCCTCGTGATGGTCACGGACGACGGTACACTGGTCCTGCCGCACATGCTCGATGCCCTCCGGACAGAGAACATCGCGGTGACCGGGATCAACATGAAAAAGCCCTCGATGGACGACGTCTTCATCCACCACACGGGAAGGGAGCTGCGCGACGAACGGGCCGAGAACGTGGCGACGGCCGTCAGCCGCGCGGGGAGGCACTGATGGCGGACCGGCGGCTCCTGACGATCTACTGGCGCGACATGCTCCGGTACGTCCGGTTCAGAGCGCTCCTCATCTCGTCGCTGGTCCAGCCGGCCCTCTGGCTCGCCTTCTTCGGGATCGCGATGTCGAGCAGCTTCGACAGCATCGGGTCCCAGTTTCCCTCGGTCCCGGGCATCCCGCAGGTCGGGTACCTGACCTACATGTGCGCGGGCGTGATCTCGATGACCACGCTCTTCACGAGCCTCTTCGGCGGCATGAGCCTCCTCTTCGACAAGAACTGGGGCCTGCTCCGCGAGGTGATGGCCGCGCCCATG
>CAYWVY010000018.1:0-12245 GCA_964461885.1 uncultured Methanospirillum sp.
TGATAGACCGATCACCATGCATGAGATTGTCGTTGTATCTCCTCGCTCTCGCCCTGGTGCTGGCAGCGGTCCTCGGTGCCGGCTGCACGGGCCCTGCGGCCCTTCCGGGGAACCATTCGGGGATGGCACCGACGGACACGGCCGCCGCATCGCCTGCATCGCCCGAGGAACTCGTGGCCTTCGTCGAGAAAGCCTACGAGTACGCCCACGTGCACGGACAGGAGGCCGCGCTCCGTGAGTTCAACAACCGGACGGGCCAGTTCGTCGACGGCGAGCTCTACGTCTTCGCCTACGACACCGACGGCACCACGCTCGCCCTCCCCTTCCAGCCGGACCTCCTCGGGACGAGCCGGTGGAACACCACCGACGCCAGCGGCACGCCCTACATCCAAGAGATCGTCGGCGCGGCGGAGATCGGCGGCGGGTTCGACCGCTATCTCTACCCGGATCCTGCAGACAACTTCACGGTCAAACAGAAACTGAGCTACGCCATGATGGTCGACCCGGGCTGGCTCATCGGGGCCGGGATCTACGGTTCCGGCGAGGACTCCCCGATCGTGGAAGTGGGAGGCGATCCCCGGGTGCGGGAGGAGCTCGCGTCCCTCGTCGGGGAGGCGGCCGCGTACGCGGAAGAGCACGGGAGGGATGCCGCCCTCGCGGAGTTCAACGACCGGAACGGTTCGTTCGTTCGCGGCAACCTCTACATCTATGCCTTCGACTACAACGGGACGACCCTGGCGCTCCCCCACCAGCCCGGGCTGATCGGGACCGACCTCTCCGGACTGCAGGACCCGTACGGGGTCAACTACACCCGGGTCGAGATCCTCCTGGCGGAGCACGGCGGGGGGTTCGTCTTCTACCACTACCCCAACCCGGCCTGGAACATGACCCTGCAGCCCAGATGAGCTGCGTCCGGGGCGTCGACGAGACCTGCTGGCTCGGGGCCGGGGTCTACCTCGAGGACGCGAACCGAACTGCCCCCTCACTGACGGTCGAACCGCAGGAGATGACGCCGGCCGATCTCGCCGCGTTCGTGCAGAACGCCTGGGCGTACGTGTCGGAGGTGGGAGCGCACGCCGCTCTCGCGGAGTTCCAGAAGAAGGACGGGTGGTTCTCGCAGGGCGACCTGTACGTCTACGCCTACGACCGGGACGGGACCCTGCTTGCACACCCGTACCAGGCGGAGCTGGTCGGGACGGACCGGGCGAACTGGACCGACGCCCGCGGGCTGCCGTTTGTCCGGGTCGGCAACGCGACCGCCGCGAACGGCGGTGGGTTCATCGCGTACCTGTACCCGGTCTCGGGGATGGTCGACCTCGTCGAGTGCTGAGCTGCTTTCAGGCGCGCGGAGGGGCGGGCCCGGGCGTTCGCCGAGATCTCGAACCGGTCCGGGCAGTTCGTCGATGGAGACGGCCACTACCTCTACGCCTACGACTACAACGGCACCCCCCTCGCCCACCCCCACCTGCCCGGGAAGGTCGGGACCAGCCTGATCGAGCGGCGCGACCCGTTCGGGATGGAGAACATCCGGGCGCTTGCCGAGACCGCACGTTCCGACGGCGGTTACATCGTCTTCGTCTGGCCGAACCCGGACCACGGGAACCGGGACGAGCTCAAGATCGGGTACGTCCTCCCCGTGAACGAGACCTGAAGGGTCGGCCCGGGGGCGTACCTGAGCGAGATCACGGGGATAGACGCGTCCCATTCGCCGGCTCTTTGACCGTTCTCTTTTTTCGGTTCGCCGCGTCCCCGGCCGGACCGATCTCCTCCCGGTTCAATCGAGGAGTTCCCGTGCCGAGAGGGTGCCCCGGCGCGGGGATCTCCGGCCGGAGGCGTCGTTCGTCGCCCTGTTCGCCCCCGCGCCTGTTCATCGAGGATGGAGGGTGCGCTGAGCGCTCCCGTGTCAGACCTTGACCGGCCCGGCCCGGGAATAGCCTGAAGGACCGCCGCGACAAATACTCATCATGGTTCTTCGGCCCTCCGTGGCCGAAAGAGATCCGCCGTCGAGAGTGAGAGACCAGGCATGACCGCAGGAGAACGACCCCGCATCAGGTTCGGCACGCCCGACATCGACGAGCTGGCGAGAGACGGGTTCCTGGCGGCGGACATGCACGTGCACACCCGGCATTCGGACGCCGCCCCTTCCACCCGGCAGGTATTGGACCGCGCCCGTCGAAGGCGAATCGGGGTCGCCATCACCGACCATAACGAGATCGCGGGCGTGCGGGAGGCCCGGGGCTTTCGCCCGGACGTCCCGGTCATCCCGGGGATCGAGCTCGACTCTGCCGAGGGGCCCCACCTGCTCCTCTACTTCTACTCGTGCAGCGACCTCGTCGACTTCTACGATCGCCACGTCAGGGAGAGACGGCGCGGGGCGCAGTACATGACCTCCTACCCGGCCATGGAGCAGCTCCTCTCGGCGGCCGAAAAATACTCCTGCCTCAAGATCGCAGCCCACCCGTTCGGATATTTCGGCCTTGACCGCGGGGTCCTGAAGTGCGACGCGAAAGGGCTCCTGTCCGGGGCGGTGGGCCGCCTCGACGGGGTCGAAGCCATCTGCGGGGGGATGACCCGGACCGTGAACCGGCGGGCCGCGGAGTATGCGGACGCACACGATCTCCCGGTGACCGGCGGATCGGACGCCCACATCCTCCGTGAGGTCGGCCGCGTCGTGACGGAGGTGCGCGCCGACTCGGTCGAAGAGTTCCTCGACGGGATCAGGCGGGGCGAGAGCATCGTCGTCGGGTCGTCCTCCGGGGCCCTGTCAAAGGGGATGGCCGCAGGGGTGATCGGCTGCAATTACGTGCCGTACGCGGTCACGGCCCTGCGCACCCGCCTCGGGCCGCCCACCGCACGCCTCGAACACTCCCTGGGACGCCTCTTCCTGCAACGGTAAGGCCGGGAAAGCCACTCCCGCGCCAGGAACGAAGAGCAGTCAGAGGATCGGCGATAAGAGGCGGGCGATCGACTGCCTGACCCGTTTTCCCCAGGGGAGCGCGTCGAGCCGCTCGATCGTGATGGGGCTGCAGACCTCGAGGTCCCTGAGAAACGCGTCCTTGAGCTCCCGGGCCACTGTGGGGTCGTACATCACCGCGTTGGTCTCGAAGTTGAGCCCGAAGCTCCGCACGTCCCAGTTGGCGCTCCCCACCGACGCGACGGCCTCGTCAACAACGATGGTCTTCGCGTGGATGAAGCCGTTGTCGTAGGTGTATGCCTTCACCCCCGAGTCCAGGATCTGCCGGATATACCACATCCCCGCCCAGTAGACGAAGGGGTGGTCCGGCCGGTCGGGCATCATGATCCGGACGTCGATCCCGGAGAGGGCCGCGATGCGGAGCGCGTCGAGAACGCTCTCGTCCGGAACGAAGTACGGGGTCTGGAGATACACCGACTCCGTCGCGATGCCGATCATCTTGAGGTACGACTCCTTGACCGGGTTGAACCCGGTGTCCGGGCCCCCGGAGACGACCTGTATCGGGACCCCCGGGCCGGGGCCGGGAGCGATCGCCGGGAGATCCCGGGGGCTGTACTCCAGCCGGTCCTCCGGCGCCGCGTAATTCCAGTCCAGGAAGAACCGTATCTCGGCCGCGAGGACCGCGCTGCCCCGGATCCGGACCGCGGCGTCCCGCCAGTACCCCCACACGGGGTCCAGTCCCAGGTAATCGTCCCCGATGTTGAAACCGCCGATATAGCCGGTCGTTCCGTCGATGACGGCGATCTTCCGATGGTTCCGGTAGTTGTACCGGAGGTTCAGGTACCGCAGGTACGAAGGGAAGAAGAACGCCACCTTCCCTCCCGCCGACCGGAACTCGTCAAAGAAATACGGGGGCAGACCGGCGCATCCGAGCCCGTCGCAGAGCAGGCGCACCTCGACCCCGGCGCGGGCGCGCTCGGTGAGCGCCGCGCGCATCTCGTTCCCGATACCATCGTCCTTCCAGATGTAGTACTCCAGGTGGACGAACCTGGTGGCCGCCCGGATATCTTCGAGCAGGCTGGCGAACTTCTCTTTTCCGTCGGTGAAGACCTCGACCCGGTTGTTGAGCGTGAGAACCGCCCCGCTGTTCGCGAGGAGCAGCAGGACCATCTGCCGCAGGGACGCGGAGGCCCAATCGCCGTCCTGGGCGAACGTGTCCTCGCACCGGAGCGCCCTCTCCTGCAACCGGATGACGGCCTGGAGGCGCTGGTCCGCCTCCTTCTTGACCTGGAACATCTTCTCCTTGCTGTACGTCTGGCCGAGGAACAGGTACAGGACGAAACCGACGACGGGCAGGAAGATGAGGGCCAGGATCCAGGCAAGCGTGGCGCTCGGGTTCTTCCGTTCGAAGAAGACGACGATGATGATGAAGACGCTGTCACACAGCAGGATGATGAGCAGCACGAGATCCAACAGCAGCAGCAACCTTCCGTTCATGACCAGACTCCGGGACCCTGGCGCCGTGCACCAGTATGCAACTCAAGGACGACGCAACGGATAAAGACCGGGGGGCCGCGCCCCTGAAGCTATTTATCGGGGCTCACCGTAAGGGGTGGACGTATGAAGGAACTGAAACGTTCGCGCACGAACCGGATGATCGCCGGAGTCTGCGGCGGGATCGGCGAGTACTTCGAGATCGACCCGACCGTCGTTCGTCTCGTCTGGGTGGTGGTCACGGTCCTGACGAACGGTATCGGAATCCTCGCGTACCTGCTCGCCGTGCTGGTCGTGCCCGAGGAGGCTCCCCCCGCCACGGAGACGCCGCCGTCCGGCGCCGCAACCGTCATCGATATTGAACCCGGCGAGGAGCGCTGACCCCCCGGCGGAACGGCCCGCGGGCCCGGGCAGCGGGCGACAAGAAGGAGGGGGTCCGTCCCGGCGGACGGTGCCTCAGCTGAGCTTCCGATACAGCGTGATCTCGAGCGGGCCGGCGAACAGCGGCCCCGCCTTCTCCACGAAGCGCTGGAAGTGGGGGGTCGCGTTGTGGGACTCGATCGCCGCCTGGTCCTTCCAGACCTCGATGAACGTGAACTTCGCGGGGTCCGCGAGGTCCGTGTAGAAGTCGTAAGAGACGTTTCCCTCCTCGCTCCTGGACGCCCGGACCAGGTCCAGGGCGAGTTTCTCGAGGTCTCTGGCACTCTCCGCCCGTGCGGCGCCTTTTGCTACGATGGTGATCATGCAGGTGCTTTCCCGATGCCGATCGGCATCACAGATGATTTTTTTTGAAGAGGTGATAAATGTACGCGCCCCGCCGGACGTTTTCCCGGGTGTCGAAGCCCGTTACCACCCTCGCCGGCGACGAAGTCGAGTGATCGGCCTGCCGCGAGTCCCAGATTAATTAAGGCGAATGATTCCAGGTAGATACATGGTGCGCCATGGCATTTGATCTCTCGAAGTGCGATTTCTCCCGGTGCGGGGGAGACTGTCTCGTCCGCTGCCCGTACATCTCGTACGGCGAGGAGGACGCCAAGCGGGCCGTGCAGACTCTCCTCCGGGGCGAGGAGCACCCCATCCTGAAGGAGTGCATCACCTGTGCGGCGTGCAACGACTTCTGCCCGACGGGCGCCAACCCCTGGGACCTGATCGCGAAGCGCCAGGAGGAGACGAACGCCCTCGGCATCCCCGTCGACGCGAAACCCTCGAGCGACTGGCTGACGAAGCCCGCCACGGTCATCCGGCGGGGGATACCCGGCGGCCCGCTCATCTCCGCCGGCGGCCTCTACGAGGTCGTGCCCCAGGCGGAGTTCCTCTCCGGGCAGGTGTTCGAGGACGCGACCATCATCGGTGGCGGGCCGTACGCCTGCGGGTTCACCGAGACCCACCTGGGTCGGGCGTCCCGGCCGGTCACGCACCTTCCGCAGTTCATCGCGAACCTCACGAGGGCGGCGGAGGAGTTCGGGGTCAACGAGATCGTCTTCACCCACGACGCCTGCTACGACACCGCGACGACACTCGCGATGCAGCAGGGCGTGGACGTCCCCTTCCGGCCGGTCCACCTCCTCGAGTACATCCGGAACTGGCTCCGCGACCACCCCGAGCAGATCGTCAACCCGCTCGGCATCGACGTCGCCGTCCAGGGCGGGTGCACGACGCGGTACGCCCCAAGGGGCGGAGACCGCGAGATCTGGTCGGACTGGCTCCGGGACATCTTCGAGATGATCGGGGCGAAGTCCGTCGAGGAGAAGCGGACCTATACCGGCGAGAACCGGCTCTGCTGCGGGTGCGGCATCTTCCACACCGAGCACGAGCGGGCCGTCGGGATCCAGGAGAAGAACATCCGCGACGCCGCCGGCGCCGGTGCGGAGGAACTCGTCTTCATCTGCCCGGCCTGCATCGCCGTGATGCGGGGGAGCTGCAAGAAACTCGGTCTCGAGCCGATCTACATCACCCAGCTCGTCAAGCGCGCGCTGGGTGAGGAGCTCGGGCCCGCTGGCACGGCCGCATTCGGCTACCCGGTGAAGTGACAAGACAAGGTGAGAAGAATGGTGAAGTTTACTCAGGAGATGAAGGAAGGACTGCGGGTTCCTGGCAAGGGCGGGAGCCTGGTCTACCTCTGCACTTCGAGCAGGGACGGTAACCCGAACATCGCCGCGATGCGGTTCGTCGCCACGCACATGGACGACAAGATCCTGATCGCGGACATGTTCCTGCTCAAGACGAAGGCGAACATCAAGGAGAACCCGAACGTCGCGGTCGCCATCTGCCACCCGCTCGATGAGGGGCGGTGGTGGGTCTTCCGCGGGAAGGCCGTCGACATCGAGTACGGGTTCCCGCGCGACTTCGACTGGTACGGGGCGAACGCGACGGACATCCTGAACGAGTGGGGCGAATGGAACCGCTCCGAGCCGCCGGACGAGGTGCCGCCGGACATCGTCTTCCCCAAGGCCGTCCAGCGGGGGATCGTGGTCGTGCACGTCGAGTCGGCCTACTCGATCGAGCCGGGGCATGCCGGCGAGGACCTCTTTGGGGGGCGGGCATGATGGCGGTGACCCTGACGGACCGGATGAAGGCCTGGATCGAGACCATGGGCTGCCACCTCTGCGTCGCCACGCGCGAGGGCGTGCCGCTCGTGACTCTCGGGCGGTACGCGCAGGCGACGGCCGGCGACGAGGTGGCGTTCGCGCTCGCGGAGGACGAGACGCGGGTCATCGAGCCCGTGCTGGCCGAGAACCCCCGCGTGGCGTTCGGCGTCTCGCGGCAGGGCGGCATCCGCGCCGCGTTCCAGTTCAAGGGGACGGGGGAGCTCCTCCGCTCGGGCGCGGACTTCGACGCGATCGCCGCCCGGGCAAAGGAGGAGAAGGGAATCGACGCTGGGGCCGTCCTCCGCGTGCATCTCACGGAGCTCTACTGCACGAAGCCGGGGTACGAGGCCGGACTGCGCCTGGACGGGATGCCGCCGGACGAGCTCGACGCGTGGGAGAGCCGGCGCTGGAAGGACGTTCCCCGCAAGAAGGCCTGAGCCGTGGGGGAGAGCGAAGCGGCGGCGGAGACGCCGGGAGAGCGGAAGACGCCGAAGCAGTTCCCCTGGATCATCCCCTTCTCGTGCGAGGGGTGCGGGGACTGCATCGAGGTCTGCCCGACGGGCTCGATCGAGCTCGTGGACCTCGGGAAGAAGGTTGACAAGGCCTGGATCACGCACCCCGAGACCTGCATCGGATGCGGGAAGTGCGCGCAGGCCTGCGTCGTGGGCGCGGTGCAGATGACCGCGTACGTCGAGAAGGCGCTCGGGCGCTACCGCGAGAAGACGACGCCGTCGTGACGGGCGCCGTCAGCAAAGGCCGAACGATTCGAGCAGCACGGCGGGGTTCGGACCGCCGTAGTGGCGGACCTCCCCGGTCGATCGGACGTTGACCGTGACCTCTGCCGGCGAGAACCCCAGGGTCGAGTCGACCTTCACGAGGTCGTGCCCGGCGTCCGCGAGCACCCGGGCGAACGGCCGGCCGTAGTCGGGGGAGGTCCGGGACGGCAGGGTCGCGAAGACCGGGTCGTCCTCCTCGACGACGAGGCCGACCGACCCGCCGTAGATGATGCAGTCGTTGGTCGTCCCCACGGCCTCGCGGGCCGTCTTCTTCACAGGCGCGATCGGCACCCGGCCCGTCGCCTGGACGATCCGGCGGACGTCGTACCCTGCCGCCTCGAGCTTGTGGAGGGTCGCCGTGACGACCCTCCCCGGGATCTGGACTGAGCCGACAAGGCTCTGTGCCGGGGCCACGAGAACGTACAGGCCCGCGGGCTCGATGCCGCACGCCGAGGCGATGAAGCCGGTGACCTCCTCGTCCGGCAGGGCGTCGGCCTCCAGCGCCAGGACGCCGGCAGGCGAGTCGTCACGGTAGCCGATCCGCCGGTAGGTCTCTTTCGGTTTCAGGGCCAGCGCCCGCGCGGGCCCCGAGGCCATGGCGGAGTACGTACCGGCTTTCAGCACCCAGCCGGCCTTCTGCGACCCGGGGCACGCGAGCGCGGGGTGGTTCACGACGAGGTGCAGAAACGGGACCGGCACGTCCCCCACCCGGTCCACGGTGATCGCCGTCGTCGCGAGCCCCGCGAGGCAGGTCTCGACAAAGAGGGCGCCGGCCCGGTAACTCCCGGTCGCGTGCACGCCGCAGTCGATGCAGGTCGCGCCGTTCTCCAGCTCCGCGACCCCGATCCCCAACTCGGCCCGGCGATCGATCATCTCTCTGACGGCGGGCATGGCCGTGCGGTTGATGCTGATGATCCTCCTCACCTCTCTTTCAGGTGTTGGCGACGGATCGCTTAAGTGATTCCCGTCCAGGAACAACAGCCGGAGAGGAGCGAGGAGACGAGAGAAGTCGCCCGCAGCACGCCGGGCACCCATGCGGGAACGGCCCGGCAGAGATGGTACCCCTCACTTCCGGAACTGGTTTTTAGACCGAGAAGAAATTATACTTCTATGACAGGACCGGATGCACCCAGGGCCACGCCACCGGCAGCGCCCCCCGACACCAGCGACAGCGGGATGAAGATCGCGGTGATCGAGAACGGCCCCTTCATCGTGACCGGCGGCGTGCCCCTCACGACGGTGGAGTACGTCTACGACGACCTGGGGAACTGCCGGAGCTGGAAAGAGACGACGTCCTACCCGCTCCGGGGACGGTACGCCCTCTGCCGGTGCGGGCAGTCAAAGAACCTGCCGTTCTGCGACGGCACCCACGCGCAGGTCGGCTTCGACGGGACCGAGGCGGGCGACCGGGAGCCGTTCCTCGAGGGGGCTGAGATCACCAGGGGACCGTCCCTGACGCTCGCCGACAACAAGCATCTCTGTAGCCACGCCGGGTTCTGCCACCGGGCAGGCGGCATCTGGAACCTCGTCCGGTTCTCGGACCCCGAATCCCAGGCGACCGCCATCGAGGAGGCCTGTGACTGCCCGACGGGTCGGCTGGTCCTCTACGACAACGCGACCGGAGAGGTGATCGGGGAGGACCTGGAGAAGTCCATCGCCGTCATCGTGGATCCGGAGACGGGGGAACAGGGCCCACTCTGGGTCCGGGGCGGCATCCCGGTGGTCGCCGCCGACGGCACGCCCTACGAGGTCCGGCACCGGGTCACGCTCTGCCAGTGTGGGAGATCCAGAAACAAGCCGTTCTGCGACGGGAGCCACCTCTAGTAATGCGCCGGGCTGCTGGGGCGTGAACCAGGGACGCCGGGACGAACGTCCCGACGCGGCGCACCCGGGAACGGGAGTCCGCATCGGGAGCGAGGGGTGGCGGAGTGAGAGCCGGTCTCCCGGATCGATATCATGCCGGCGGCGCCGTTCCTTCGGGTACGGAAAAGATAATACTTCAGTCCTCGCAATGGAACCGCATGGACCTGAGCGAACAGGACGGCGTGCTCAAGCAGCACGTGGAGCCGGGCGATATCCGTCCCGAGACGCAGGTCGTCATCCGCGGCGAGGAGGGCGCCTGCGGCAGCATCACGGTGATGTACCTCGTCAACCGGCCGGCGGAGCTGGCGCAGCTCCTCCGCTCGATGCCGCACGTGGCGTCGGTCTCGAGCGAGCAGGGCGACGACAGCCCGGAGGCGCAGGAGGAGCTCGATCGGATCGCGCGAGAACTCGAGTGTCTTCCCGAATCCGGTGCGGCGGACCGGGTGAACGCCCTCCTTGCCGATCTCTCGTCGCGTCTGATCGTGAGCGAGAAGAGTGTGCAGGGAGGCCTGAACCCCGCCGCCTGGTGCTCGCCGGGAACGCTCGCCGAGTACCTCGCGGAGGAGGAGAACGTCAGCCACTTCTACGGGATCCTCGCCCTCTTCTGCACGGACGAGGCCGTTCGCCAGAGCGGCGAGGAGAACGCCTGGTGCCGGGACGCCCTCCCGCGGGTGAAGAGCGAGCGCCGGTTCCGCCTGCCGGGAGACGAGGTGCTGGTCTCCCGGGCCGTGAACCTCTACAACCGGGGCCTCGGCGATACCTGCGGCGGCTGGTGAGCCCCCCCGACTCCTGTTCGCCGGCCCGCTCCGGCCGGATGCCCCACCGGCGCCGGCGGGCTCGGGGCTCGTTGACGGGACGGGTCACTCGAGGTTCTCGTAATTCCGGTCGTCGAGCCGGGGGTGCAGACGCAGAACAGGATCAGGTCCGACCGGCCGGTATTGGTGATGCGCTGGCGCGTCCCGGGCGAAATGCGAAGGACATCGCCTTCGACGACGTCCGTGGGTTCGAGGTCCCCGATCTCGACCCGCCCGCGTCCCGTGGAGACGATGTACCTTTCCGTGATGCCGGCGAGCCGGTGCCAGGCCGTCGTCGACCCGTAACAGGCCGGTTACCCTTCCCCCGATGGAGAGCGATCAGTGCCGGCAACAACAATTTTTACGAGTTGATCGACAAGGAGAAGGTAGGAGGGTAGAACGTGCACGAAGAACTTGCCGGAGAGGTTCGTCCGCACCCGGGAACGCCCGCCTGGGAACGCAGACCATGGTTCAGGAGAATACGAAGAGATGAGAACCGGCACCGTCCCGCCCGTGCCGGGGCCGGACTGATGACGGCAGTCGCGAGCGGGCCCCCAGTCCCGCCCCGCCGGGCGGGAGTGGAAACAGCCGGGGACCGGTGGGCCGCGATCGCAGGACCGGTTCGCTCCGCCGGGATCGTCGGCTGCACCGACCGCAGAGGGGGGCGGTCGTCCTGACCCGCGCTCCCCCGGACCGGACCGCCGCCCGCTCCCTCGAGTCGTTCGAACGGGAGATCGACGAGATCGCGGCCGTGCGCGGCACCACCAGGGCCGAGGTACTCAGCTCCCTGGTCGCGGGGCTCGAGGAGCGGATTGCCGAGGACACGGCGGTCCTCGCCCTCGCCCGCCGGCTCGAGACCGCCGGACGGGAGCCGGCCGAGACCGCCTTCGACCACGCGATCGACATCATTGCGCGGGGAGGCGGGCAGCGGCCGTGGCGGGGAAAGTGACCGATCGCCCTCGGCGCCGGACGGGCTGTCGGACGCAGGAGCCTGCATAGCCATCCGGAAGAGGGTCCGGACCGCGTCCGGGCCCGTATTACAGGTAATCAGACGCCGCCCCGGCGGGGGAAAAACGGGATGCGCCGGGGGCGGGGATGACCGAAACGCCGGTCAGGCCCAGGACCACCTGGACATCGAAGAGATGAGGGTCCCGTCCGGCCGCCTCAGCGTGGCCGTATCGCTGTAGTCGTTCCAGGCCTCCCACCCGAGGCCCCAGTAGAGGTCCGTCCCGGTATTCGCACCGCTCCACGTGTGGACCCGCACGGTCGCCCCCGGCCCGAGCACGAACGCCGGGAAGGTGTAGACGCGGGTCGACCCCTGGTTCGAGAGGGTGCACCCCCGGAGGTCCACCCCCGCCACTCCTGTATTCCGGATCTCGACCCGTTCGTTGATCAGGTCGAGGCCGGCGACCGTCAGCGTGTACTCCTGGCCCGGTATCGCCGTGACGGTCGGCGTCGGTGTCGGCGTCACCGTCGGTACGAACGCCGCGAAGTTCAGCCAGTCGAAGTTGATCCGCTCGGCCCTCTCAAACGCGAGGGTCACGACGTGGCGGCCGGCCGGGACCTTGAGCGGGTTCGGCGCGGCAAACTCGAGGTAGGTCGTCCACCCGCCCGTCGGGCCGATGGGAACCTCGCCGGCCGGTACGCCGTCGAGGAATATCCTGACCGGTTTCGTGGCCGCATCCGGGTTCGCAGCGCGGAGCGACAGGGTGACGTTGCCGGCGGCGATCGCGTCGACCGAGTAGTTCAGGAACTCGCCGGCGCGGACATAGCAGACGCCGGTGACGCCGCCCTCCGTCTCGATGTCAACCCCTTC
>CAYWVY010000018.1:12345-19631 GCA_964461885.1 uncultured Methanospirillum sp.
CAGGGGAGCTCACCGACACGTCATAGTCCTCTGCCTCGACCTTGCCGGGCAGGACGTGCGCCGCTGGGTAGGGCCGGTTGGGGCCCGGCGGGGCGGTGACCGTGACCGGCTGCGTAACCGTGGCAGATTCGTTCGTTGACGTGTTCCTCGCCGTAAGGGCCACGGCGTAGTCGCCGGGGGCCCGGAACGTGTACATCGGGGCCGTGCCGTTCATGGTCGCGAACGAGGCCTGGTCACCCAGGACGGTCCAGGCGAGGTCGTCGAATGGGCCGGCCGAAGTCGAGTTGAACCGGACCTCGAGCGGGGCCGTGCCGTTCGCACGATCCATGGTGAACGCAGCCGTGATCGGGGTGGGCACCGAAGCCCCGAGCGAGCTGAAGAGGAGGACCACGTCGGCGAAGTCGACCAGGCCGTTGCCGTTGAAGTCGAACCGTTCCACCGGCCCGTGGGTGGCGATCCACTCCATCTGGTTGAAGAAGACGAGGACGTCCGAGAAGTCCCTCCGCCCGTTGCCGTTCACGTCGTCGTACTTGCCATCGCCGTCCGTATCGGTTGCCGGCGCGCCCCCGCCGGGAACGGGATCCTCCTGCAGCGCCGTCGGCGGCGGGGGAGCGATGCTGGCAAGTTTCAGGTCGCCATTCCCGAAGTCCAGGTAGCTGATCAGCGGGTTGCCGGCGCCGTCCAGCGCGAGGGACGTAAACATCCCGACTTTCCCTTCCGAGTCCACGGTCTCGGTGTGCCAGCCCGAACCGTCGCGCCACGCGTACTTCAGGTCGTCGTTCGTATCGTCGAAGTAGCTGATCCGCGGATTGCCCGCGCCGTCCAGCGCGAGCGACGTGTCCCACCCGACCATGCCCTCCGTGTCCACGAACTCGATGTGCCAGCCCGAACCGTCGCGCCACGCATACTTCAGGTCGTCCTTGTCCTCGAACGTGTCGTCGAAGTAGCTGATCCGCGGATTGCCCGCGCCGTCCAGCACGAGAGAGCTGCACTTTCCGACGTACCCTTCCGAGTCCACGACCTCGGTGTGCCAGCCCGCGCCGTCGCGCCACGCGTACTTCAGGTCGTCGGCATTCTCGTACAGGTAGCTGATCCGGGGGTTGCCCGCGGCATCCAGCGCGAGGGACGAGTACCACCCGACGATCCTCAACGAGTCCACGGTCTCGGCGTGCCAGCCCGAACCGTCGCGCCACGTATACTTCAGGTCGTCGTTCGTCCGGTCGTAGTAACTGATCCGGGGATTGCCCGCGCCGTCCAGCGCGAGGGACGTGAACTCCCCGACCCAGCCGGCCGAATCCACGGTCTCGGCGTGCCAGCCCGCGCCGTCGCGCCACGCGTACTTCAGGTTGCCGTCCCGGGCGATCGTATCGTCGAAGTAGCTGATCCGGGGGTTGCCGGCGGCGTCGAGCGCGAGAGAGGTCCACATCCCGACGTTCCCCGCTGAGTCGGCCGTCTCGACGTGCCAGCCCGAGCCGTCGCGCCACGCGTACTTCAGGTCGCCGTTCGTTTCGTCGTAGTAGCTGATGTGGGGGTTGCCCGCGCCGTCCAGCGCGAGCGACGTGAAGAACCCGACACGGCCCGCCGCGTCCACCGTCCCGGTCTGCCAGGCGAGAGCGGACACGGCCCCCGTACAGAATGCGATCAGCAGCACCACTGCAAGAAGAGCGGCCGACAGGTGCCGCGAACGGGTCCGCGTCATCCGTCCGTCACGTACATACACAGCAAGCTTATCTCGAAGGTGAGCAATAAAGCCTGCCGGCCCGACCCCGGGGTCGGGGGCGGGAGCGGCACGCGAGCAGGGGGGCACGCTCTCCGGCGGTGCTCTCCGCGAACGAGTCGATCGGCGCCTTCGACTGCAACGGGAACAGAGAGCCGACGTCGCCGACGTCGTCCCCCCCCTCTTCGGAACAGATCGAGCCCGGACTTACCGCCGGATCTGCCGGGCCGATCTCGTCCGGCTCGTCGATCACAGCTGGCGTTTCATGTCTTTGTCGGCCGGGCCCTCCTCGCGGGGCGAATAAGCAGGCGAGACAGGAGGGCTCCGATCCTCAACTGCTGCCGATCCCCGCGAAACGTCGTCGGGGGATCCCTTCATCGCTTCCTGCGCATCACGGCCGCCCGGTTCACGAACAGGAGCCTTCGCGCCACGGTCTCGAACCCCGCCTCCTCCGAGAGCTCGAGGGTCTTCCGGAACTCCTTCCCGGAGACGTAGAACGTGGGTTCGGAGATAAAGAGCGTCCCCCCGGGCCTGAGAAGGGCTGCGATCTCGGATAGAAGCCTCGCCGGGTCGGACACTTCGTGGACCACGAAGATCAGGAACGCAGCATCGAGCGACCCGTCCAGGTCCGGCGCAAGGGTGAGGGAATCCGGCTCGCACCGGTGCGTTTGGACCCGGGAGAGGAGCCCGTCAGGTCCGAGGGTGCGCCGCAGGATATCGAGCATCTCTTCCTGCACGTCCACGGAGAGAACCTGCCCGTGCTCTCCGACCCTCTTCGCAAACTCGCGGGTGAAAAATCCCGGCCCGCACCCGAAGTCCAGCACCCGGTCGCCGGGCTTCACGTACCGCCCGGCAAGCCGATCCGGGCGGTAGAGGACCCGGCGCAGGCGGGTGTCCAGGTGCCCGGCTCTCTCCGCAGAGCAGACCTCGTGCCTCCGCTGGGCCGGTCGTTCGCCGTGACTCATGCGGAAGAGGGTGTACCCCTTCAGGGATTACCCTTCTGCGACCGTCGGGCCCGGGAGGATGCCATCCCATTCCCTCCACCGGCGCCGGCAGGTTTTCTTCGAACGCGGTTCCTGCAGGGACGGGGCTGACCACCGGGTGCCGGGGAGATCGCACCGCCCCCCATCAGCGATCGACCGCGATCCCATCCCGGTAGCCCGTCACCGCGTCCCTCCCCGGAACCCCCGGGTGGCTGTGCCGGCCTGGTCACGTCCATGCGCCGCCGGGAAAGGCCGGGCGGAAGATACCTGCATGGAGAAGAACAGGATATTCACAGGAACCCGGATGCGTCGACGAATGGAAAAAGCAGGGGTGCAGGTATCAAAGAGCTGAAAAACGGCGTTCGGGTGCCGGCCCCGAATGCTACAATCGTCTCACGGCCACTGCCCAACGAACCGGACGGCGTTCTTCCTGAAGCTGACCGTCACCAGGGAGCCCACCTTCAGGGCCATCTCTTCGGCGGTCTCCCGGATCATCACCGCGACCACGGTGGCGCCGCCGGCATCGATCCTCGCCCGCGTCAGGTAGCCGGCCTGGGTGAGCGACGTAACGATCCCGGGGTGCGCGTTCTCGTGGTCGGCGGGGGAGACGCCCCGGGGGTGCACGAAGACCTCGTCGGCGCTGATACAGACGGTAACGGGTCCGGCCCGCTGCCCGGTGCAGGGCGCGCGGAGATGCGTGCCGTCAACATCGATCAGGCACTCCCCGGCGCGCGGCGCGGTCAGGACCCCGTCGATCACGTTCTCGTACCCGATGAACTCAGCGACGCTCCGCGATACAGGGGCCGCAAATACCTCGCGGACCGAGCCCTTCTGCTGGAGGCACCCGTCCATGATCACGGCCATGCTGGTGCCGAGCGAGAGGATTTCATGGCGGTCGTGGCTGACCTGGATGATGGTCAGGCCGTCCTCCTTGTGAATGTCCCTGAGCACGTGGATGAAGTGCTCTTTCGCGCCGGGATCGAGTGCCGACAGGGGTTCGTCAAGGAGAAGGACGTCCGGGCTGATGGCCAGGGCCCGGGCGAGCGCCACCCGCTGCATCTCTCCACCGGAGAGGGTGAGCGTCGCCCGGTCCCGGAGGTGCTCGATCCCGAACCGGGCGAGGAGGCTTTCCACCGTCCTCTTCACCTCCGGCGGGGGACGGCGATGCATCTTCAGGCCGAATGCGATGTTCTTCTCGACCGTCATGTGCGGAAACAGCGAATAGTCCTGGTACACGAGCCCCACGCCCCGCAGTTCGGGGGGGATCAGGCTCATGTCTTTCGCCCCGAGGAGGATCCGCCCCCGATCCGGGACGTGCAGCCCGGCAAGGGCCTCGAGAATGATGGTCTTGCCCGCACCGGACGGCCCGATGATGAAGAAGTACTCCCCCGTCTCGATGGTGAAAGAGATGTCCGTCAGGGAGAATCCCCCGAGGGCCAGGTTGACGTGGTCAAACGCGATCATCATAGCTCCCCAGGTACCTGGTGGCCACGCGCAGCACCAGGAAGACCGAGAAACTGGCCAGGATCATCAGGAAGGCGATCGCGCTGCTCTCCTTGAGCCCCCCCGTGGTGAAACGGTAGTAGATGAGCGTGGAGACGACCATTGGGTAGTAGGCGATCATGGTAACGGCGGCAAACTCGCTGATCGCCCGGCCCCACGCGACGACACAGCCGTTCAGGATGTGGCGGGAGGAGAGCGGGAGCACGACCAGGACGAACGCCCGGAACCGGCTCGCCCCCAGGGTGCGGGCCACGTTCTCGATATGCAGCGGGACTTTCTGGAATCCCTCCCGGACGGTGTTGACATAGAACGGCATGGAGACGAAGAGCATGGCGACCACGATGCCCGGGAACGCGTCCTCGAACACGATGCCGATCTCTTTCAGGGGTGCTCCCAGCAGCCCCCGCTGCATGAAGAGGAGGTAGACCATGATCCCTGCCACGGTGTGGGGGAGCACCAGCGGGATGTCGATGAGGGATTCGACCAGGCTGTTGACCCGCGAATGCGTCCGGGCGAGGACGTACGCCAGCGGGGTCCCGAGGATGAGAAGGATGAACACCACGAGAAGGCCGGCACCGAAGGTGAGGAGGATGGAGTCGATCACCCGGGAATCGCGCGCCACCTGGAGGAGGAACGGGAGATCGGCGAGCTGGGTGAGGGTGATCGTCGCGAGCGCGAGGAACGCGAAGACCACCAGGGTCGAGCCGATGAGGGTGAACGCGACGAGGCAGGAATCCACACGCCTGTAGCGTGCCCAGATGGGCCCTCCGCGACTTTCAGTCATGCCCGTTCTCCCGTAGTACGATCACGCCATTTCCCCTTCATTGAGCTGGTGTTTCAAAATGCATTCAGCGTTGCCGGGATGTCGGTACCTGTAAAGCGTTTGCGATACCCCGAAAAAAGGGTGATCAGGATTTCATGGTGACCAGGCTGGGGAGCTCGGCCGGGACGTCCCCGAACCCGCGGCAGGTGCGATGGGCGGCTGGCCGTCAGCGGTCAGGATTGCCTGGCCCTCGTCACTGATCAGCGTCTCGACGAAATGGAGGCCGCAGTCGGGGTGCTCGGCACTCTTTGGCACCGTCACGCCGTAGACGATGGGCGACCCCGGGTACAGGGTGGTTTCGTTACCTTTCACGGCCCTGGTCTGGACCGTCGCGTAGGTGTCGTTGAAGTCGATCGACGAGAGGTCGATCTCATCGGAAAGCTCGATGTACTCCAGGTCGTTCTGCACCGGGACGCTCCGGTACTCCCAGGCATAATCGATACCGCCAGCCTGCAGCATCTGGACCAGCTCGACATTCTTCGGACGGATGGTGAGCTTGGTTCCATCGGGGTCAGGATCGGTGGCATCGATGGTCCAGACGCCGCCGCTCTTCGTCGCCGAGATGTTGGAGTGCTTCTCCACGATCGTTTCGAAGAGAGTGTCATCCTTGTAGCGGTCTTCGGCGAGATGAATCGTGATGGGCGTGCGGTAGCCGCAGGGGTCCGCGCTGGGATCAGAGAATGCCCACCGGACGTCGTCGCGGGCGAGGATCGTATACCAGTTGTCGGCCGTGATCTCCGAGGCGTGGGCGCTCTTGTTCGTGTAGGCAAGGGTCATCTGGTTCTTGGCGAAGGTGAGGTACCCGTCGGCGGCACTCGGCACCATGTACTGGGGGATCAGCGCGTAGTCGGCGGAGGCGATCACGTCTGCTGATTTATTGAGGTCCGTCACTTTCTTGATAATGTCGACGCTGCCGCCCGGTTCGAGGAGCACCTCGGCGTTGGGATACTTCACCTCGAACCTGGCTTTCAGCTTCTCGAAGGGACCGGTCAGGCTCCCGGCATGAAACACTTTGACCGGGACGTTTTCGGCCGTCGTCGCGGTGACACCAGGCGTCACGTTGTCGGCCGGTGCCGTGGTTGCCGGGCTCCCCGTGTCCTGGGTGACGCAGGCACAGCACAGGGCGAGTGCCAGGACGACGAGAGATAACAAGATGTGTTAACTATACGGTGCATACAGAACAGTTACATAGACGTCCCTAAAAACCCATATGGTTCGCTCTCTGCCGGGCAGGAACGGGCGATCCAGTAGATGCGCGGGATTACCCTCCGGCCGCCGCCGTCATGCCGGGAATGACAGAGAGGCAGCCGGCAGGGTTCGGCGAGAAGCCGTGAAGGCATCTCTTCTCCGCTGAATACCGCCGGAACGGGAGATCCTCCACGGTCTGCCCCTTTCCGACCCCGGGGGCGAACACCCCGGTCAGTCTCCCGCCCGCCGAGAACACGATCCGGCTCGTCTATCGCGACGCCTCGCCGACCAAGCCGGCGCCCGGCCTCGAGGCCGACTGCTTCGCGCCGGGCCCGTCCGGCGTCGTGGTGACATCGACACCGACACCCACCGTCCTCGCCGTGCAGCCGTTCGCCCCTCGCCCTGACAAACACGGATGGCGACGGGATGCACGACGGCGTCAACGGCTCCGGGCGTGGGTCGCGGACGTCGTCCTGCAGTCGATCAGACGATCTGGACTGACGCCCACGGGCCGGTAGAGCGGTTCGACCGCAACGGCAACGGCCGGGTCGGCTTTACCGACGTCGTCGGTTTGTTCAACAATCTCTAATTTCCCTTGCCGCGCGACCGCGATCGGTGCGACCACAATCAGGCCGGCCGGTTCCTGCACCATCGCTTTCGTCTCATCGAGACCGCGTACGGAAGGCTGACCAGGTTCTTTCACTCGCCGGGACTGAAGTCCTCTCTCATTCCCACGTACACTCACCTGCTCCCCGGGGGATCAGGGAGATGGAAAAGGGGCGTGCCCGGCGACGCGTTGCCGGCCTTCCCGGCAGGCATCGTCGGGGCGGCTCCGCGGAACCCGGTCAAAACAGAAGGCCTATCGTGCGCCAGCGTGATTGTCCGTGGGTGATGCAATGGACCCGGGGAGCCCCGCCGGAGCGGCCCGCGATGGTTCGGCCCCCCGTGGTCCGGGCATCATCGGGCGGTGCGCGGACCCTGCTCCCGCTCATCCCGATAGGGGGACGGACGTGTGAGCCTGCTCTACCGATTCAAGCCGGAGAAGGACCGCGCCCTGTAGCCGATCAGCCAC
>CAYWVY010000018.1:19731-27801 GCA_964461885.1 uncultured Methanospirillum sp.
CCTGCTCTACCGATTCAAGCCGGAGAAGGACCGCGCCCTGTAGCCGATCAGCCACGCCCTGTCGTCAGCCGGCGTCACGCCGAACGTCGTCACGGCAACCGGCCTGCCCGTGTCCGTGGCGGCAGGGCTGATCGCGGCATCGGGGGACCTCGTCGCGGGGATCATCATCTTCTCCGTCGGCGTCTGCCTCGACGTGGTGGACAGCTCCCTGGCACGGTTCTCCGGGCTCGGCTCCGAGTTCGGGAGGTACTTCGACAGCGTCTGCGACCGGCTCTCCGAGGTCGCGTTCATCGCCGGCGCGATCGTCGGGGGCGTCCCCTCGATGGCGGCAGGGGTCGTCAACGGCTCGGTGCTCCTGCTGGCGGCACGAATCCACAACCACGCGAAGGGGCTCGACTCGGACGCCGCCGCTTTCGGCCGGCCGGAGAGGCTGGCGCTGCTGGTCGCCGGCATGCTCCTCCCGTACCCGGGGAACGTGGTGGCGTTCGTAGCGAAGGCTCTCTTGTGCGTCGTCTCGGCCGGCCAGGTCCTGGCGTCGGGAGCAGGGCGGCGGGCGGGCGTGGACTGAAGGCCCTGACCCCGGTGGACGAGCGAGCTGGGCGAACGCACGATCCCGGCCGGGCCGGCCCATCGGTACACCCGTCCGCGGTTTACAGCCGGGCGTGGTCGCGGAGCCAGCTCGTGATGACCGTGACGGTCGCCGCGTCGAGCGTCCGCCCTTCCCTGTTGTAGTGCGCCGCGATCCCGGCGGCGACGAGCGCGTCCCGGGGCCGGTCCTCGTGTTTCAGGACGTGGTCGGTCTCCTCGAGGTACGCGAACTCGGCGTTGCCGTTCGCGGAGGCCGCCCGCTCCAGTGCGCTGCCGTCCGTCTTCCAGTCGACCTGGATGTCCTTTTTGCCGATCACGACCAGGACGGGCTCCTCCACCTTCGCGAGGAGCTCGGCCGGGTCGGCCATCCAGAGTTCCCGCGCGAACGGGAGGTTGAACGGGGTCTCGAGGCTGAGGAGCAGGCCCCGCATTGTATCCGGGAGGGACTGATCGATCGTCATCGGTTCGCCGGTCTCGAACGCGGCGATGGCGGCATCGTACTGGTCCATGAAGGCTGCGCCGCCCGGCAGGTCTTTCACCGTTGCGAGGATCTGGCTGCGGGCGACCTCGCCGATGGAACGGCCGGGCGCGGCGGTGAGGACGAGGCCGGCGAACCGTTTGCCCCCGGCGGCCTGCAGCTGGTAGTTGAGGGCGTGGATGGCTCCCTCGCTGCTGGTCAGCACGAAGAGCCGGGCCGGGTCCATTGCGTCGTCGGCGAGCAGGGCGTCGACCGCGCCGTTCAGTTCGTCGAGGTGGCTCTGCATGCTGATCCTCCCCAGGAGCCGCTCTGCGTTCTCCATCGCGTGCGGCCCGGACGGGCGCTTGTCGTAGCGCAGGGTCATGAACCCCGCCCGGGTGAGGGCGTCGGCCAGGAGGCGGCCGCTGCAGTTGGTCCCCTGGAGCAGGGGCGAACACCAGTCCCGGTCGGTTGGCCCGCTCCCGGCGACGAAGACGACCCCCGGGTGCGGCCCGGCGCCCCCGGGCCTCGTCAGGGTGCCGTGCACGGGGATGCCGTCGACGTCCCAGGCGATCTCCTCGGATCTGACCGTCATGTAGCACTCCTGGCGTGACGACGGGATAATACCTGCTGGGGCGACTGAGACGGGATCCGCGCTGGCCCGATCGAACAGCCCGGGTCATCCTTTTGTCTGTGGAGCGCGTTTCAACGCCTACACCATACGGAGGAGAACCTGACATGTCCCAAACACTCCCGTCCACCCTCGCCCGGATGACGTATCATCGAGTCTTCGCGGACGCGCAGGGCGGCTCGCACCTCGACACCGTGACGGTCGAGCAGAGGCTCGCGGCGGCAGCCCCGCCGGCCGCCCCGTTCTACGTCTCGGAGGATCGGCCCGCGTCATCGTATCGCTTCTACTCGTTCGAGCCCGGCTGGATCGGCGAGCCGCACCCGGCCCCCGCCCGGCAGTTCCTGGCCCTCCTGTCGGGCGCTGTCGAGGTGGAGACGACGGACGGGACAATCCGGCGGTTTGGGCCCGGGGACCTCGTCCTGCTGGAAGACACCTCGGGCAGGGGGCACGTGACGCGGAACATCGGCGACGGGTACGCCATGTTCTTCGTGGTCCCCGCCCCCGAAACCTGAGGGGCTCGTCGACGGGGACATCTCCCTGGATCGTTCTCCTGAAGCGCACACGCCGGGCTGCGACGTGGGGGATCGGATATCATACGGGAGTCATAACGATCTCCTCGAACCCCGAAAGCGGAGAGCTGCCGCCTTCGAGGAGCATGCTGAACGACCACGGAGATTTACTATTTTTCTGGTGCCGGGAATTCGCTGATCGTCGCCAGGGACCTTGCCGGGAGGACCGGCGGGAGACTGATCCCCGTTGCGGCCGTGATCGACCAGGGCGGGGTTCGGACCGATGCAACGGTGATCGGAGTGGTATTTCCGATTTACGACTTCAAAACGGCGGGGATCATCGGGGAATTTATACGGAGACTGGATTGCCCCGGTACAGCCCATCTTTTTGCCGCCTGCACTTACGGCATCTCTCCGGGCAGGGCCCTGCAGCACTTCGAGATAGAGCTCAACGCGTGCGGGGATGACCTTGCCGGAGGGTTTGCGGTGCGTATGCCGCATAATGGCCTCGGATCGGAGGCCTTCACCGGCACCCGGCGCCCTGTGGATTTCTGTGAACAGAACGGTGACCGTTCCCTGTTGACCCGGGCACCCGCCGGCTGTCCGGCACGGCCGCGGCGATACCGGCGGCAGGGCGAGGCGGTTTCCGAGATCAGGGAAGAACGGCGAAGACCCGCGCCGGGAACCCGGAGCCCCCCTCCGGTTTCGGAACCGCGACCACCACGAGCGCTCCCGCCTCGGGCACCTGGTCGAGGTTGGCCAGGAGCTCGACCTGTTAGTGGTCCGTCGAGAGGACGTAGGTCTCGAGCGCGTAGTCGTCGCGGCTCGTCGCCGTCCCCGGGTCCGTGTCCGTCGTCTCGTGGCCGGAGGCCGTGATCCCGCGCTCCTCGTAGAGACAGGCCAGCACCTCGCGGCTCCACCCGGGGTAGTGGGCGGTCCCGTCCGGCCCCCGGTTCTCCATCGCGGACGCGTCGGGCCATCGCTTCGACCAGTCCGTCCGGAGGGCGACGAAGGAGCCGTTCGGCACGGGCCCGTGCCGGCGCTCCCAGGCGCGGAGATCCTCGAGCGTCACCGTGTAGTCGGGGTCTCGCGCCGCCTGCTCGTGGACGTCGAGCACGACCAGGGGGAGGACCATCTCGCGGGGGGCGATCCGGTCGACCGACCGCAGGCCCTCGACGAAATGGGACGGGGCGTCGACGTGGGTCTCCCACTGCCCGACGTGCGTGTAGGACTCGGCGAAGAACCCGCTGCCGAGGGTGCCGTTCCCGGGACGGTAGTCGTAGAGCATGGTCCGCGTCTCGGCGGGAAACCCGGACCAGTGGGGTATGTCGGGGTTGAAGGCGTGGGTGAGGTCGACGTACTCGCAGGTCCTGAGGGTCTGTCAGGCCCGGTCGAGGGTCGGCTCCCGCTCCGCGAGGAGGGCGGCGGCAAGCACGGCCGCAGCGACGATTGCCAGCACCGCGATCACGGTGGGGATAACAACGCGCAGGTTCACGGCACCGGTTCCTCCCGACCGGGTTTCACCGGCAGGGCATCTTCGATGGTCACAGGATTATCGCCGGAGGCGATGGGCCTTTCGCTTTATCTTCGAAAATGGGGCGGCCTCGGGATCACGCCTCCCCGCACAGCCAATTCCGTGCGCAACCGGAGGTCCGTCCATCGACGGGTCGCCGGTCGGGCAGATGATTCGGCCGGAAGGTTTCTCTGCGCGGTTTAGTGACGATGGCGGACCAGGTATTCACGGATTATCTCTTGACGGGGCCTCAGGCCGGCGACGGGCCGCCGCGTTTCCCGGTTCGAGGGATGGAGTCAGGCCCTGGCGATCGACGACAGCCAGGCCCGGTACCCGCCCGGTTGCTTCAGCCCCTCGAAGACCGCGGCCCGGATCCGATTGATGCGCCACCCGTCGCCGAACGCCGCCCGGACCTCCTGCTGCGTGACCCGGCGGGGCCCGTGCTCGCCGGGCTCGAGCTCGCTGAAGGCGAGCATGTGGTAGGTCCCTCCCGGCCGCAGAACCGAGGCGAGGCTCTGGACATAGCGCGGGCGCTCGGGGTCGGCGAGGGCGTGGAACAGGCCCGAGTCGATGACCGTATCGAAGGTCCGGCCGAGCTCGTCCAGGCGGAGTGCGTCCTGCACTACGAACACGGCGGGGAGGCCCCGCTCCCGCGCCTTCTCCCGGGCGATCTCGATCGCACGCGGCGCCGAGTCCACGCCCCAGACCTCGTGCCCGCGCCCGGCGAGGAAGAGGGCGTTCTCCCCGGTCCCGCACCCGACGTCGAGGACGGCGCCGGCGATCTCCCCCGCCTCCTCGAGGGCCGCGAAGGCCGGTTGCGGCCTCCCGATCTCCCAGTTCGGGATCCCGCCGTAGGCCTCGTCGAAGATGCTCATGCCGGAGGAAGATTATCGATCCGTGGTGAAGACGTTTCTCCACGCCGGCGGCAGGGGCGGCCGAGCCGGGACCGACGGCCGGCAGCGCGAACGAGTCGGGGACTGCCGTTCGTCGCCATCCCGCCATCCTCCTCCGCGGCAGGTGTGCACCTTCCGGGGAGAGGGCCCATGATGGCAGAGCGCCGGGGAGATAGGGTCCGGATCGGGCCGACACGCCCGGCACACAGCACGTTGTTCACGTGCCGAACGCCGCCGGGTTCGCCTCATCGTTGTCTTTGAACCGGATCCCGCGCCAGAACCGGACGAACTCCGTCTCTCCCCGGGAGTTGATCACCCTGGCCCGGCCCGGGTCGGGGGTCACCCCCCGGCCTTTAAGGTACTCGGCGAACTTCTTCGCCGACACCAGGGCGACCCCGTTGTCTTTCGCCCAGGAGACGAAGCCGGCATACAGGTCCGACCGGACCTCGCGGTCACCCGGGGCGCCGGTGACGATGCACTCCTCGTCCACGAACCGCGCGGCCACGTCGGCGTCGAGCCGGTACTCCTCGGTCGCCACGGCGAAGACCCCGGGCTGCACGAGCCGGCCCGCCTCGTGGTACCGCGCGAGGCCGGCGAGGCACCAGTTCAGGATCCCGGATCGCTCGGCGAGCATCTTTTCGGCGATCGCCTCGTCCCGGTCTCCGGGCGGGATGGTCACCGCGAACGGCACGAGCCAGATCCGGCGCCACATGGCCGGGTCCGTTGAGACGGGGGGCCGGTGGTTCGTGGCGAACCAGATCTTGTACCCGGGCCGGTACGTGAACTCCTCCTGGTAGAGCTTCCGCACGGTGATGGGGTCGCGACCGGTGAGCTGCTTGACCACGGCCTCGTCGAGCCGGGCGCCCTCCGCCCCCTCGGAGGTCGTGACGAGCCTCGCCCCGACCAGGGCCGCGAGCTCGGTCCGCGGGCCGTCGGTGTGCCTGCGGGCGAGGAGGGTCCGCGAGGCGTCGACGTTCTGCGCGTAGTCGCCCCAGATGGCCGAGAGGACCTCGAGCGTCTTGGACTTCCCGTTGGCGCCCGTGCCATAGAGGATGAAGAAGACCTCGGCCGGATTGTCGGCGAGCAGGCTGTACCCGCACATCGACTGGAACCCGGCGATGGCCTCGGCGTCGTCTCCGAAGATGCGGGCGAGGTGCGCCTCCCAGGTCGGGCAGACCGCCCCCTCGAGGTAGTCCACGTCGGCGAGCTTCGTCAGGTAGTCCTCGGGCCGGTGCTCGCGGAAGGTGCCGGTCGAGAGTTCGATGGTGCCGTTCCGGGCGTTGAAGAGGGCGGGGTCCGCGTCCAGGTCCTCGACCGAGACGGGCAGCTCCGGCTGCGCCAGCTCCAGCATGGCCGAGATGGTCCGTGCGCTCTCGGCCCTGTTCCCGAAGCCGATCAGCGACCGCCGGGTCGCGTCGTCCTCGATCCGGGAGACCTCGGCGTAGAGCCGGCGGGCGGTCCGCCTGGCCTTCGTCCGGACGCGGCCGGCCGCGTCCCGCTCCCAGGTGCGCCCGTTCCAGACGAGCCACGCCTTCATCCCGGCGCAGTAAAGGACGGACTCCCAGTGCTGGGCGACGAACCGCTCGGCGAGTCCCACCTCGGTGTAGTGGTTCTCGTGCTCCAAGAGCGGGGTCGCGGGCAGCCGCGTCTTCCGTGCACGCTGGAGCTCCTCGTACACGAGGTTCGGCAGGTCCGCGGGGTCGAGCGCATACGTGTACTGGGCGTTCGCGAACGTAGCCCAGGCGAGCGCCGATACGGGGTCGTCGCGCTCGAAGACGAATGAGAGGCGGGCCGCGTCGCGGAGGGTCCGTTCGAGATCGCGCCGCTGCCGGTCGGCGTCGGGCTCATCGCACGCCCCGTCGCCCGCACCCCCGGGACCGGGCTCGGGGGGAGGCAGGGTCGCGGCGATCGCGTCCTTCTGCGCCTGGAACGCGCGGGCACGCTCGGCGATCTCGTCGGTCGAGGCCGCGCGGAGCGGCTGACCCGGGACGACGCAGGGCCAGTCTTCCGCGACGATACACGCGCCGCCTCCCGTGGTGACGGCGATGGCGCCGGCGACCGGGCCGGCGCGTTCCGGTTCTTTCATGGTGGTGCCTCCTCGAGAGGGCGGCGGCGGAGGGGAGGGGTGACGGGTGTCGGGGATGTATCGCCCCGCGTACCGGTTATGACGTTTTTCCGAATGCGCCCGGAGAGGTCGCGGGCCGGGTTCGACCGGGCAAGGGTTCCTCCCTCAGCCGGCCCGCGCCGGTGAAGGACCTCAAGGGAGGACCGGCACGCTGCCGCACCTCCGGGCCGCCGGTCCGCCCGTCCTCGCGGACGCGGCAGCAGACGGCGCCCTCCTCGCAGGACGACCATCCGACGGCGCGTCCGGCCGCGGTGGTAACGGTGGCGGCCGGCGGTTCGATCCCCGCGCGCACCGCCCCGGGGGCGGTCGCGTCCGATACAGATGATGACGATGTTGACTGAACTGATCATGACTTCTTTTTGTGGAGCGAAGCCAGGGCCGATTGGTTAACATCATTACTGTAAGTAATAACATTAAAACCTTGCCACGATCGCGCAGGGAGCCAGGACGGCATGACGGCCGGCCGCACGAACGGGGCGGGGACGTTCCTTCCGCCATCGTTTCAGCACCCTCCTGTGCCAGTTGTGCCAGATGTGCCACTTCCGGGGAAAGATCCCCATGGAAGGGGAGTACCAAAGAGAAAGTTTCCGGATCCGGCCGGCACATCTGGCACGTGGCACACTCTTCACCGGGTGAGAATCCATGAAATATCGAATAATTTAGGCCTAAACCGGTATCAATGGCAGAATATGACGATTTACGTTATCCCCACGAACCGGCCGATCTGGCATAGAATCTGGCACAGACTGGATCCTCGGGTGTCCCGATCTCCGATGGACATCTTAAAATAAATCCGGTACACCTATCGGGTAGTCCCCCAACCCTTTGCCATGAGAATAATCCATCTTCTCGGTGCCTTCATGCTCCTGCTGCTCGTGGGCAGCGGCACAGCATCGGCATCCGTCCTTGCAAACGACTTCGATCCTTCGGGCGAGACTGGCGCTATCACAAACCAGGTGTCGGCCCCGATCATCTTCAGCGGGTCGAACGACCAGGCCACACAGACATTCTATTGCGGTCTGGGCCGACTCGATGTCAGCTGGACGGCCGGCGATGGTTACTTCTCGATCTGGCTCGTCGACGAGAGCGGCGAGAATATTGATCTCCTGGCGAGTTAGATCGATGGCGGAGCAGGATAGTCTGTCACGCACGTATCCCAGCCTGGCAATTACCGGCTGAAGATATCGGCGCGTTCGCCGTGGACCGTCACCCTGCCGGCCACCCTGGAGACGACCACCGCAACCACCTTCAGCGGGTCGAATGATCTGACGACGCCCGCATTCATGTGCGGTGTCGGCCGACTCAATGTTGAATGGACCGCCGGTGACGGTTACTTCTCGATCTGGCTCGTCGA
>CAYWVY010000018.1:27901-34291 GCA_964461885.1 uncultured Methanospirillum sp.
GACTCAATGTTGAATGGACCGCCGGTGACGGTTACTTCTCGATCTGGCTCGTCGACGAAAGCGGCGACAACGTCGACCTTCTCGCAAGTCAGGTCGATGGTGGCCCGGGATCAAAGGTGACCCACATATCGAGCCCCGGCTACTACATGCTGAAGATATCGGCGAGGTCGCCGTAGACGATCACCCTCCCCGCAACCCTGCAGACGACGCAGGCGACAACTTTCAGCGGATCGAATTCTCAGGTCACGCCGGCATTCTCAAGCAGTACCGGGCAGCTCGATGTTGCCTGGACGGCCGGCGATGGCTACTTCTCCATCTGGCTCGTCGATGTGACCGGCGAGAACGTCGACCTCCTGGCTAGCCAGGTCGATGGCGGGGCGGGATCGACCGTCACGCGGATAACGAGTCCCGGTTATTACATGCTGAAAATATCGGCAAGTTCTCCGTGGACCGTCACACTGCCCACGTTCTCGCAACCGGTTCAGCCGATCCAGACACCCGTTCCAACCCCACCGCCCGTGATCGCCACCCCGCTCCCCGTTGTCAGCACTCCGGCGCCGGTCGTGATGGTCCCGACACCCGCACCGGTCGTGGTGACCCCGACGCTCGCACCGATCACGACACCGCAGTCCGTGGTGCCGCCGGTGGCCGGGCCGACCCTCAACCCCTCGAGTTCCTGGGGCAAGAGGTACGCGGTCGGGAATCCCGGCTCGTTTCTCGGCACCCGGTTCAGCACGGGGACTGCCCCGACCGGGACGAGCGGACGTCGAACGGTGACGACGACCGATACGGTCCTGAAGCCCGGCAGCCGGTCGTACGGCATCACCCCGCCGGCGGGCGGCTCGTTCGTCCGCTGGTATCCGGCCGCACGGTGGCAGGCGGGGATCAAGTAATCTTTTTTGAGAATTCTACGAGGGCATTCTCCGACGATGTGGCGCTGCTCTTCCCCGTGACAGGCGGGGAGCCCCCGGACGAGGCCGACCCGGTGCCGCGTCGTTCGTGCGGCCGTGGGCATGTTCAGAGATGATGCGACGGCGACAGCGGCGGCCCAAACGATCACGGTCATGAACGGCCAGGACCCAATGATCGCGATAACGAAGACTGCGCCGTCAGAACCCGGAGAACCTGCTCCTCACCGATCGGTGGGATCCCTGTACGGGTCCATTGCCGGTGGTGAAGTGTGCGAACACCCCGCGAGCAGACCGTTTTTCCCCGAAGAACTGAGGGGGATACCGGCCGCGGCGCGAGTGCTCCCTGTGGGGGGAATCCTTCACCGGACCTCAATCAGATCTTGTCGGAGTACCATTCGTCGGAATACCCGTAGATTATAAGAGACTATATATAGCATGTCGCGGGATCAGCCTGTATGGCAAACAAGGACAGACTCCACCTCAAGGAGAAGAAAAAGGCGGTCGACACTCCCCCTGTGGCTGGACACAACGTGAAGGATGATGCGAAGGTCGCCGGGGGCAAGGCCGTCGATGACGGAAAGGCCGGAGCCCACAAGGGCAGCTCGCATGCGAAGAGTAGTGGGCACCAGGCGACGTCCAAAAAACGATAGAACTGGCCGGATGAGTGGGACATCCCCGCATATCACGGCCCTCTGTAGCGCCGTGCCGTCCCGCTGGATACCCGTCCCGGTACGCGCCCCTGAATCGGCGGCGAGACGCCTCCCCGGCGGGGTGCATCGCATGCGTACGGATGGATGATCATCGGGATGCAATCAAAGAGAAGACTGGGATCGAGTTTGACCTCGAGTCCGGGCGCGGTTGAATATTTTTTCTCTGGACGCCCCGGGCGAGAGGGGAACTCCTGATAGACGAAGTCCCAGGCGTATCTGCAGTCGTCGCCTGGATGGCTGAAACTGTCACGGCCCGCATGAACTGGCGGAATTCGTCCGTGCACTCCCCATACAACCCGTTTTCGCTCAGAAGCCCCACTGCGAGAGGTTCGCCCGCTCGGGGATGACGTCGGCCCACTCCCACCCGAGGGCCTCGATGATCCGCGAGATGGGCTGTTTGATGGTCGTGTCGAGCATCGTCTCCCAGTCGACCACGAACTCGGGCGGCACCTGGTCCGCGTACTCGAACGCGACCACGTCCGTCTTCGGGTACTTCCCCGTGACGTCCTTGATGTAGACCCGTTTCGGCTTCGAGCCCCGGCCGAAATCCGTGCCGGGGCAGGGTTCGCGTACTTCGCGCCGCGGATATGGGCGTCGTCGTTCTCGTTCGGGGAGAGCGGCTTTGATATCCCGCCCGGGCTCCCGACCTCGACGAGCGAAAAAATCAAAGAGACGTGCAAGGAGCCTCCCGTCGCGGGGGCCCGCAGACCCGTGTGGATCCTTTTCGAAAGCACCCTGTCTGGCGATCCTCTCCGCCTGGTCTGCCGGACGCTGGATTTCCTATGCAGGGACCGCTCGGTAGTGATATAGAATTCCGGATCGAAGAATTGTCTCAGGAGTTCAGGGAGATCTCGCCGGCGGCGAGGGGATAGGCGCAGAGTTTCCGGTCGTGAGCGTCCCGCATCACTGCGTCGATCTTTCGTGAGACCTCCGCCGTGTACCAGGCTTCTCCGCACTCTTCGCAGACGTACGCCGGCACGTCCCGGATCACGACGACCTCATCACCCGCCCGTGCGATGAACTCCGTGGTCCCCTCCCGGATTGTGCCTTTACAGAGACTGCAGCGGTCGGGTATCATGCGGTTTCTCTCCGTCGACGGGACTCGACCCACCGTTCGTCATCGGGGAGGTAGACTGTGACGACCCGGAGGTGATCGGCGCAAAGTGCGACTACTACATGGTACGCGACCTGATTAATAAACCCAAGGACGAGGGCCGACGGACAGGGCTCGTCGTCGGGATATGTCTCGATGATCTCGCCGAAGGCGACGACAGCGAGCAGATCGTCAGTCGAGACGTTCCGTTCGAACATCCGCAGCCGTGCGTGATGGGAGATCAGGACGGCATCGACGGCGACCAGATCGGTTCGTCCCGTGTACTCCGTCATCACTTCATCCCCATCAGAAATTCTTCCTCGATGGCTTCTCCCTGGGGTCCCCCGGGAGGGATTTCCTTCAGAAGCCCCACTGCGAGAGGTTCGTCCGCTCGGGGTCGACGTCGGCCCACTCCCACCCGAGGGCCTCGATGATCCGGGAGATAGGCTGTTTGATGGTCTTGTCGAGCATCGTCTCCCAGTCGACCACGAACTCGGGCGGCACCTGGTCCGCGTACTCGAACGCGACCACGTCCGTCTTCGGGTACTTCCCCGTGACGTTCTTGATGTAGACCCGTTTCGGCTTCGAGCCCCGGCCGAACGAGGTCCCGAAGTAATCGTTCGCGTACTTCGCGCCGCGGATGTGGGCGTCGACCGTGCCGTAGGCCTCGAGGGCCTTCCCGATCCCGCCGGGGATGCCGACCGTGTCGAGCGAGAACTCGCCGGCCCGGTACTTCGTGATGATATCGGCCAGGTAGTCCTTGACCGCGTCGTACCCGTCGCCGCGGAGGATCATCTCCATCACGCGCATCTGGACCTCCTTCGTGATCGCCGGCGAGTCCGAGCGGCGGAGCTCGAACCCGACCACGTCGATCTCGTCCACGTCCTCGCCCTCCTTCCAGACGAGGTGGCCCGCGTACCGCTTCTTCCGGCCGGCCTGGAAGAACCGTCGGTAGATCTTCTCGAACTTGATGGAGAAGTAGTGGTGGTCCGCGCCCAGGACGTCCCGCGCGAACTCCCCGTACGACGCGTTCAGGGCCGCCTCGACTCCGCGGGCGGCCGCGATGGTCGTGTCCCGGTCCGCGGGCGGCATCCCGACCATGCACGAGTCCGTGTCGCCGTACAGGACGCGGTACCCGAGCGACTCGATCACCGTCCGCGTGTGCTCGATGATCGCCCGTCCCACCGAGGTCACGGCCGACCCGATCTCGCGGTCGTACAGCCGGAAGCGGACGTACCCCGAGACCCCGTAGTACGAGTTCATGATCACCTTGATCACGTTCTGCTGCAGGTCGAGGAGGTGGTACTCGGGCGAGCCGAACGGGAACTTCTTGCGCAGCGCCTTCCGCTCGTCCCGCTCCTCGAGTAGTTCCGCGATGATCGAGCGCGTCAGCCCGTCGGGATGGGCCAGGAAGCGGATCCCGTTCGGGGCTTTGAGCTCGCCCCCGGGGTCCTTCGTCTCGGGCGAGGCGTTGATGGTCATCATCGCCATCGGGTAGAGGGACTTGAGGTCGAGCACGACCACGTTCTCGCGCACCCCCCGCGACGGCTCGAAGACGGTCGCGCCCTCGAACTCCTCGGCCACGACGGCCCCCTTCGAGGGGAGGACGAACCTCCCGAAGGCCTTGCGGAGGATGTAGACGTCCACCACCTGCGAGGAGTTGATTGAGCGGTCGAGGGGGCAGCCGACGTACCGGGCGATCTCACGGTAGAACTCGACGATCGAGTCCTTGCGGTTGATCCCGATGCAGAGCTCCACGTCCTTGACGTTGTACTCCACGAGCAGGCGCGGGTCCTCGCGCCAGAGCCCCGAGACCGTGCCCGTGTACCGGACCTTGGTCTCGCCGAGCTCTGCTTGCGCTATCGCGTCCAGCCTATACGACTCGCGCTTCGAGACGTGGACCTTCTTGTACGCGTCCAGGAGGTCGAAGACCACCCGGCCCCGCATCGGGTTCCGCTCGCTCCGGCCGGGCAGGCGGGAGAGGGCCTCGGACGGCTGGAGCCCGAGCCTCGTCATCCGGTCGAAGATGTACGGGATGTCGAAGTCGGCCACGTTCCAGCCCGATACGATGTCGGGGTCCGTCCGCTGGATGTATTCCGAAAGGCCGGCGAAGAGCCCCATCTCCGAGTCGTAGACGCAGAGGGTGTGGCTGTTCTCCTTCACGCAGGCGTTGTTCAGGCCCCCGGCAAGCGCCTCGGGGTCAGGGACGGCGCTCTTCTCGGGCCGGAGCAGGAACGACGTGTACCGGTCCTCGTACGAGTCGTGGCAGGTGATGCAGATCACCTTGTCGCGGTTCGGGTCGGGAAAGCCACGCTCGTCCTCGCACTCGATGTCGATGAAGCAGCAGCGGGCCCGGACGTCGATCTCGGACGGCACGACCTCGGAGAAGTCCGCGAACTCGCCCGGCACCTTCAGGCCGCCGTAGAGGTCCGCGTCGATCAAAAAACGGGTCGTGAACGGGATGTCGGCCTCGTAGTGGTCGAAGCCCGAGCGGACGTCGCGGACGTCGGCCGGCCGGTTCGCGTACAGGCGGCGGAGCCGTTCCCCGCGGATCGAGGTGTAGGTCGTGTCCGGCTCGAGCTCGAGCATCCCCGTCGCGGCCGCAGCCGGCGCCTGGGCATCGGGGACGTAGAAGTACGGCCTGAAGCCTGTCACCTTCACGTGGACCGGGTTCCGGTCGCGGTCGCGGCCGAAGACGTGGACCGTGGTGCCCGTCGGGCCGGCCGAGTACTCGACCTGCGCGATCGTGCACTCGAGCCCGGCGGCCGGCATGGCACTCAGAGGGGGAGCCCCGCGCAGAGGGCGCGCTCGTACGCGCCGGCTTCGTTCATCTTGTGCTGCTCCCAGGGGTCGAGCTTCCACTCCTCGATCCGGCGGGCGCCCCCGGCGCCGATCTCGCAGGGGACCGCGAGCGAGCAGGAGTCGATACCGTACTCGCCCTCGAGCGCGACCGAGACGGGGAGGACCACGCGCTGGTCCTCTGCGATGGCCCGCAGGAGGTTGACGATGTGGACTGCCGGGCCGAAGACCGTCCCTCCCTTGCCCTGCATCACGGGCATGGAGGAGTTCTGGAGTTCGTGGAGGATCTCCTCGCGGACGGGGGCGGAGGTGCCGGGGGAGGACCGGGAGAAGATCGGGACCTGGCGGTCGCCGTGCTCGCCCAGGACGGTTGCGCCGTTGACCGTGAGCCCGCGGTTCCTGAGGGCGATGGCGAACCGGGCCGAGTCGAGCTGGCCGCCGAAGCCGAGCACGCGCGCGCGGTCGAGGCCCGACTTCCGGGTGATGTAGTAGGCGTTCGCGTCCGAGGGGTTCGTGATCGAGACCATAACCCCCGGGAAGCGGGAGAGCTCGTTGATGCAGTCGTCCGCCACGGGCAGGTTCGCGAAGAGGAGGTCCGCCCGGGACCGGATGTTCGGGTTCCGCGGAGAGCCGGCTGCGAAGACCCCGAGGTCTGCCGTCGCGGCGTCACGGAGATCAGTCGAGATCCAGAGGTCGAGGCCCGTGTGCTGGAGGTCGAGGACCTGCGCATGGAGGAACGGCGCAACCGCGTCGTGAATCACGAGTTCGTCCACAAGACCCGTCGCCACCGCCAGAAACGCCACCTCGCCGCCGATACGCCCAGCGCCCATCACGCATAGCCTGGTCATTCGGGGTACTGTTCGACGCCGGGGCTATT
>CAYWVY010000019.1:0-33108 GCA_964461885.1 uncultured Methanospirillum sp.
TCTCGGACATGTTCATGCGCGTGTTGACCTGCTTCATCACCTCGACGGGACAGGGCGAGCCGGCCATGATCCCGGTCCGGAGCGTGCCGAGGTAGTAGTTCGGGAAGTTCGGGTGGCCGAGCTCGGCGATGAACATCGTCGGGACGCCGTGCAGCGCCGTGCACCGCTCGTCTTGGACCGTCCTTAGCACGGTCTCGGCATCGAAAGCCGGCGAGGGCAGGACCATGGTCGAGCCGTGGGTCATGCAGGCCATGTTCGAGAGGACCATGCCGAAGCAGTGATAGAACGGTACGGGGATGCAGAGCCGGTCCTTCTCGGTAAAGCGCATCCCCTCGCCGATGATGAATCCGTTGTTCAGGACACTGTGGTGGCTCAGCACGACTCCCTTCGGAAAGCCCGTGGTCCCGCTTGTATACTGGATGTTGACCGGGTCGTCGAAGTCGAGTGCCATGCCCCGTTCGGCGAGCTCGTCGGCGTTGACTCCCTCGCCCTTCCGCATCACCTCGCTCCAGAGGAACATCCCGTTGTACGGGATCTCGCCGGCGAAGATCACGTTCTTCAGGAACGGGAACTTCTCGGACTCGATCCGGCCGGCCTTGCAGTCGTAGGCCTCGGGACAGGATTCGTAAAACATCCCGACGTAGTCAGAGGTCTTGAACCTGCCCTGCACGATCAGGGTCTGGACTTCGGACTGCCGGAGCGCGTACTCGAGTTCGTAGGTCCGGTAGGCCGGGTTGATGTTGACGAGGACGGCGCCGATCTTCGCGGTCGCGACCTGGGTGACGATCCACTCGGCATTGTTCATCATCCAGAGGCCGACGCGATCGCCCTTCTCGACGCCCAGCGCCATCAGCCCCCGTGCGAGTGCCTCGGCCTGCTCCCGCAGTTCGCGGTACGTCCATCGAACTCCCTGGTGAACCGAGACGACGGCCTCGGTGTCGGGGTGGCGCGCGGCGATCTCGTCGAACATCTCGCCGACCGTCTTCCCGATCAGGGGGACGGCGGAGGTGCCCGTCTCGTAGCTGATCAGAGCCATCCTTACAGTTTTTGGACCGCGTGAATATAGCAGTGCTGATAAGGCTCCCGCACATCTGAAAGAAGAAGTAATTTATGCCCGCAGGGAGACTGGATATACTGCATCGGGGTCGTGGCCTAGTCCGGAATGGCGACGGGCTCCAGCGGTCTCGTGCGGGTGATGAACAATGGGTCTTCTGAATGGTGATGACCCGTTGGAGCACTGACGCACATCGGAGAGACCCGTCGATCGTGAGTTCAAATCTCACCGACCCCACATTTCTCATCACGTATCAGGTGATCCTGCTCTTTCGATGCGCCTCCTGGGACGCCATCTGCCCGTTGCTATCCGGATCACGGTAGAGTAGGGCCGAGATCTCGCCGTCGTCCTCGAGGTATCCGAACCGGACCTTATCAAGTCCGTCGATCCCCTTCACGCGGAGAGATGCGACGATCTCGTCGCGAGTGATCCGCTCGCTGTTCATGATCCGCTCGTCGTGCTTGCCGTCGCGGATACGCACTTCGGCCTCATCCGAAACGAATCTCGTGAAGGCTCTGCTCCTGAACTGGACTCGGCCATCAGGTAGTTGACTGCGAACAGGGTCGTGGTCACGATCATGCCGGCTGTGATTGACGTATCGTCCGCGTTGATAGCGGGCGAGATCGCCTCCGCGACGATCAGCAGGAGGATCAGGTCGAACGAAGTCAGCTGGGCGGACTCCCGCTTGCCGATAAGGCGGAAGGCGGGCATAAGCGTGAAGTAGATGTCGACGCCGCGGATCACGTGCTCGATTATCGGGGTCTCGGGAATCAGCAGGTCTTCCAGGGGTATGGGTAGAAATCCAGGGATTTTCATTTAAACGTATCTCTGTTTACATCCTGATTGATCATACCAGCGACGCCTGGAGTCGTTCTCACCTCACTGGGGTGTCGCGACGATTTTTTTAATACGGCACCCCTCCAACCAAGTGACGCAGGGGTTACTGGATGTATTTGATTGGAGAAGCACTGGTTGGGGACGGCCCCGAACTCGCGCACGTCGACCTGATGATTGGAGACAAGGCCGGTCCGATCGGCCAGGCGTTCGCGAACGGGCTTACGCAGCTCTCTGCCGGGCACACACCGCTCCTTGCGGTGATCCGGCCGAACCTGATGACCAAGCCCGCGACCCTCGTGATCCCGAAGGTGACCCTGAAGAAGGGCGAGCAGGTCCGCGAGATGTTCGGCCCGGTCCAGGCCGCGGTTGCAAAGGCCGTCGCGGACGCGCTCGAGGAGGGGGTCTTCGGCGACCTCGACGTGGACGACGTAGTCATCCTGGCTTCGATCTACCTCGATCCGGCGGCAACGGACTATAACCGGATCTACCGGTACAACTACGGCGCGACCAAGCTCGCGCTCAGCCGGGCGCTCGAGCGCTTCCCGCCAACGGAGATCCTGCTCCACGAGAAGGACCGCGCGGCTCACGCCGTGATGGGCTTCAAGGTCCAGCGGCTCTGGGACCCGCCGTACCTCCAGGTCGCGCTTGACCTGGTGGACATCAACCGCGTACGGAAGGTGCTTGCCGAGCTCCCCGAGTCGGACCACCTGATCATCGAGGCCGGGACCCCGACGATCAAGCAGTTCGGGCTCTCGGTCATCTCCGAGATCCGGAAGGTCCGGCCGAACGCGTTCATCGTCGCGGACCTCAAGACACTTGACACGGGCAATCTCGAGGCCCGCATGGCCGCCGACGCGACCGCGGACGCGGTCGTCGTCTCGGGCCTCGCGCCGCTGGAGACGATCGAGAAGGCCCTTGCCGAGGCGAAGAAGACCGGGATCTATTCGATCATCGATATGCTCAACGTCACCGACCCGGTGGCGCTCATCCGTGACCTCAAGATCAAGCCCGACATCGTCGAGCTCCACCGCGGGATCGACTGCGAGAGCGAGGGCGGCTGCCATGTCTGGGGCAACATCGAGGCCATGCGCGAGGCATCGGGCGGTAAGCTCCTGGTGGCGACGGCCGGCGGGATCCGGGTTGAGAACGTCCGCGATGCGCTCAAGGCCGGATCGCAGATCATCGTCGTGGGCCGGGCCATCACGGCGTCGAAGGATATCCGCCACGCAGGCGAAAAGTTCCTCGAGCAGCTGGGCAAGGCAGAGATCGACCAGTTCCGCATTATGACGGACTTCTAGTCCGACATTCTCTTTTTCCGGCGAAGATATACGCGCCGATTTATCGCCCTGATCACCTGGGACCGTATGCCGCCTTCACTCTGCGTGATCACGCATGCACCGGCCGCTCCTTCACCGGGCCGCGACCTCGATCGATTCACCTGGAGCCAGCACCGCGACGTGGATGTCCGTCGTGCGCTCGAGCGCCAGCCGGAACGGTTCGGGGTCCTGTTCGATTGCCGGCCAGGTGTTGTAGTGGATCGGGATTACAAGTGGTGCCCCGACCCAGCGGGCGGCGCACATCGCCGCGGCAGGGTCCATCGTGAAGCGCCCGCCGATGGGCAGGAGCGCGACGTCTGGGGAGTAGAGTTCGCCGATCGTCTTCATATCCGAAAAGAGCGCGGTGTCGCCCGCGTGGTAGACGGTCACCCCGTCCATCTCCACGACCATGCCGGCCGCGTCCCCGCCCGGAAGCCGCTCTCCGTCGATCTCGAGGGCGTGCGAATGGACGGCGTCGGTCATCGTCACCCGGACGCCATCGACCTCGATCCCCCCGCCAGCGTTGATCCCTTCGGCCGGGACGCCGCGCCGCGCGAGCTCCTTCGCGATCTCGTTTGTCGAGACAGTCGTCCGACCGAGGCGGAGGGCCTCTCCCAGGTGGTCGAAGTGACCATGCGTCACCACCACCAGGTCCGGGTCCTCGGGCAGGGCCGCGTTCAGCACGTACGGATCTATCAGCACGCGCCGCGACCCTTCGAGGAGGACGCAGGCGTGCTCGACATAGGTCAGCCGCATGAGGAAGCGATCGGCGGCGAGCGGATATGGAGGTTGCGATCGAAAAAGAGGGTTCAGGAGATCTCGGCCAGCTCGGCCTCAGTGCTGTCGAGCGAGTCGCCGAGACTGTCCGCGAGCGCGGCGCGGGTCATCTGCTCCGTGAGATCGCGGTCCTCCATGATGTCCTTGATCCGCTCCAGGTACAGGTCGAGAGTGTGGTCCTCCTCCTCCTCGATTATGTGCCTGTATTCGCGAAGCGTCGAGGGCGAGACGTCGAGCCGCTCCGCGATCTCCTTCATGTTGATGTCCGCCGCGATCATGTCCTTGAGGACCTGCTTCTCGAACGGCATCTTGAAGTCGAGCTCGCGGAAGAGCTTCAGCCGGATCCGTGCCCGTGCAACCGTCTTCGAGAGCTTCTCATCCCCGAGGTCTCGCGCAATCTCGGTATCGTTCCGGCCTGCGTAGAAGTCCGAAACAAGCTTGGCGAGCTGAAGGGGCTTGAGTTTTGTCTTGAAGAAGCCCTGGTCGAGGATCTCTCGCATCACCAGTGCGATCTCCCGCTCAACGGCATCGCGGTCACGCAGCGAACCATGGATCTTCGTCATCGGCTCCACGATCTTGGTCTTGCTGGTGATGTTCGAGAACAGCTCGAGGAGCTGTGCCTTGCGTCGTTCTTCAGCTACCATGATACACCACAGTCGGATACGGTATAGTAAAGCGAGGCTTAGTACTTATAGATTCCTTTTGTGCTATTTGAAAAAACACCAAAATCATCTGTATTATCCGATTAACTCGCTGGGATGGGTCAAATTCGCGCACGATGTACGTGTGCGGCATCCTTAAATCCGAGTCATCAGGACGTCTTAAATCATGACTTGGGATGAGATATATCCTTTCTGGTCGCGGTAGGTGCCAGCACCCTCCCGAGGACCCTCCTGGCACACCCATTCAAAGCAGCCTTAATAGAAAGCGGCCATATAATGAAGGGAGACGCGAACATGGCAACTGACGTATACGAGCGGGTGATGGACCTCGCACGGCGCCGTGGCTTCGTTTGGCCGACCTCGGAATGTTACGGCGCAGTTGCCGGGTTCATCGACTACGGTCCCCTCGGCGCGATGATGAAGCGGCGGATCGAGGAGACGTGGCGCTCATTCTACGTGGTGCGCGAGGGGTTCTATGAGATCGAGTGCCCGACCATCGGCCAGGAGGCGATCTATGTCGCGTCGGGCCATGTCAAGGGCTTCTCGGACAAGATGCTCCAGTGCCCCCACTGCGGCGAGTACCTCCGGGCCGACCACGTGGTCGAGGGCGGTGGCCGGTGCGCGAACGCGGCCACGCTCGACGAAGCGGCCCTCTGCCGTGAGCTCGAGGATCTCGACTGCCCGGCCTGCAGCGAGCGGTTCGGAGAGGTCGAGGTCTTCGGGTTCTCCCTGATGTTCCAGACCTCGATCGGGCCCGGCGCGCAGCGGACGGGCTACCTCCGGCCCGAGACGGCGCAGGGGATCTTCACGGACTTCGGCCGCCTGCTCCGGTTCTACCGCGACAAGCTTCCGTTCGGTGCGACCCAGATCGGCAAGTCCTACCGGAACGAGATCTCCCCCCGGCAGGGGATGATCCGCCTGCGGGAGTTCACCCAGGCCGAGGCCGAGATCTTCGTCCACCCCGAGAAGAAGGTGCACCCGAACTTCGCGCGATACGCAAACTACCGGATGCCCCTCCTCACACACCCCCAGCAACAGGCGGACGCCCCGGCCGTCGAGATGAGCATGGCCGAGGCCGTCGCGTCCGGCACGGTGGCGAACGAGTACGTCGCGTACTACCTCGCCCTGACTCACGAGTTCCTCTGCCGGGTCGGGGTGTCGCCCGACCGGCTCCGCTTCCGCCAGCACCTCCCTGACGAGCGGGCCCACTACGCCTGCGACTGCTGGGACGCCGAGTGCTTCTCGGGTCGGTTCGGCTGGATAGAGACGGTCGGGATCGCAGACCGGACCGACTACGACCTCCGGGCCCATGCAGCCCATTCGGGCGAGCCGTTCACGGTCTTCATCCAGTACCCCGAACCGGTCCGGCGACGCGAAACCCGTGTCGTGCCGCGCATGGGCGCGCTCGGTCCCCGCTTCCGGGGCCAGGCAAAGGCGGTCGCCGACTCGATCGCCGCAACCGACCCGATGGCGGCCGCCGACCCTGCCGGTTTCACGGTCGAGGTCGATGGTGCCGCCGTCGCGGTGACCCCCGACCTCTACGATGTCCGCGAGGTCGAGATCGAGGTCCAGGGTGAGGACGTGATGCCGCACGTGATCGAGCCGAGCTACGGGATCGACCGGATCCTCTATGCCGTCCTCGAGCACAGCTTCGACGAGGAGAAGGTCGACGACGGCACGCGGACCGTCCTCCGGCTCGCCCCCGCGATCGCCCCGATCCAGGTCGCGGTCTTCCCGCTCATGACCCGCGACGGGCTCGCGGAGGTCGCGGCATCGATCGAGGACGAGCTCAAAGCCGCCGGGATCATGGCCGAGTACGACGACTCGGGGGCTATCGGCCGGCGGTACCGCCGCCAGGACGAGATCGGCACCCCGTTCGCCGTCACGGTCGACTACGATACCCTCGAGAACGGGACCGTCACCCTGCGCGACCGGGACTCGATGCGGCAGGTTCGCCTTCCCCGTGCCTCCCTCGCGGAGACCTGCCGTGCGCTCTGCGCGGGCTCGTCCCGCTTCGCCGAGCTCGAATGAGCCAGATCCAGCACCCGCTGATCAAGCCCGGCGCCCTCGAAGCGCGCCAGTACCAGCTCGCGATCGCGATGCGGGCGCTCGACCAGAACACGATGGTCGTCCTCCCCACGGGCCTTGGCAAGACCGCCGTGGCCCTGCTCGTCGCGGCCGCGCGCCTCAAGGAGAACGGGGAAGCGCGGGTGCTGATGCTCGCGCCGACCAAGCCACTGGCCGAGCAGCATTACCGGTTCTTCCGCGATTTCCTCATCCTCCCTGACGACGATGCGTTCGTCCTCTTCACGGGCGAGACCCCTCCGGCGGAGCGCGTGCGGGGCTGGGAGCGGTCGCGAATCTGTTTCGCCACGCCCCAGGTGATCAAGAACGACTGCCTGGCCGGCCGGTACTCGCTCGAGGACGTGGCCCTCCTCGTCGTGGACGAGTGCCACCGGGCCGTCGGCAACTACGCCTACACCTTCCTCGCCGAATGGTATGCGAAGACATCCGCCCACCCCCTGGTCCTCGCGATGACCGCGTCCCCCGGCGGGGATGCCGAGAAGGTCCGCGCGGTCTGCACCGTGCTCGGGATCGACCGGGTCGAGACCCGGGTCGAGACCGACCCCGATGTGGCGCCGTACGTCCACGAACGGACCCTGGAGTTCGTAAAGGTCGACCTTCCCGCCGAGCTCGTCGACGCCCGCGCGCGGATGCACCTCCTCCTCGACAACCGCCTTGAGACCCTCCGGCGACTCGGCTTTCCCGCACCCGAGCGGGAGCGGCTCTCGATGAAGACCCTGAACTACCTGAACGCGCTGATCCAGGAGCGGATCGCTGACCGCGATCCGGCCGCCTTCCAGGCCGCATCTGTCCAGGCTGAGCTGATGAAGCTCCGCCACGGGCTCACCCTCTGCGAATCGCAGGGATCGGCAGTCCTCGCCCGCTTTCTCGAGCGACTCGCCATCGACGGCGCCTCGGAGGCGGGAAGCAAGGCGAGCCAGCGGCTCGCGGCGGACCCCGTCTTTGGCGAGCTCGTGGCCACGGCCCGGTCCTGGGAGGGGGAGCTCCACCCGAAGTTCCCTCTCGTCCGGGCCGTGGTCGAGGAGCAGCTCCGGGAGGACCCGGCGAGCCGGATCATCGTCTTCGCCTCGTACCGGGACACGGTCCAGCAGCTCGCGGCCCATCTCTCGGCCTGTGGGATCCCGTCCGAGCGCTTCGTGGGTCAGGCCTCGCGCGATACGGAGAAGGGGCTCTCGCAGAAGCAGCAGATCGACGCGCTCCGCCGGTTTCGGGCCGGCGAGTTCCGCGTGCTCGTGGCGACCTCGGTCGGCGAAGAAGGGCTCGATATCCCCTCGACCGACCTTGTGATCTTCTATGAGGCAGTCCCCTCCGAGATCCGATCGATCCAGCGCAAGGGCCGGACCGGCCGCTCGGGCACGGGCAGGATCGTTGTCATGGTCACGAAAGGGACCGCGGACGAGACCTACCGCTACATCTCGCAGTCGCGCGAGCGGTCCATGCAGAAAGGGCTGGTGCGGATGCGGACCCCGGATTCCCCGGCACGTCAGACCGAGCTCGCGACCGGCGACCCCCCTGTCGAGGATCCGCTCCAGCAGCGGCTCGCGGGGTTCCTTCCCGACGGCCCGTCCGTCATCGCGGACGACCGCGAGACTCCCTCGCGCGTGGTCGAGGCCCTCCGGCTCGCGGGCGCCGCCCTGGAGATCGCCCATCTCGAGAACGGCGACTATGCTATCGGCGACCGAATCCTGGTCGAGCGCAAGACTGCGCGCGATTTCGTGGACACGCTCGTCGAGCGCGACCTGCTCGGGCAGCTCCGCGCGCTCGCGGATGCCGCCCCGAAACCGATCCTGATCATCGAAGGGGGTGACCTCTACGGCCACCGGCAGATCCATCCGAACGCGATCCGGGGAGCGCTCGCCGCCATCACGGTCGATATGGGGATCACGCTCCTGTACACGGCCGACGAGCGCGAGACCGCAGACTTTCTCCTCGTGCTCGCGCGGCGCGAGGAGGGCGTACGGGGCGAGCGGATCGCTCACCCGCGAAAGTCACACAGGTCCGTCCGCGAGCAGCAGGAGTACGTGCTCTCCGCGTTTCCTGAGGTCGGGCCGCGGACTGCGCGGGCCCTCCTCGAGGCCTTCGGTTCGCTCATCGGCGTGCTCTCGGCCGAACCAGCCGCCCTCGAGGCCGTGCCGGGTGTCGGAGCGAAGACGGCCGCGCGGATCTACGAGTTCGTCCGGCAGGGCTACTGATCAGTGAAGGAGGCGCCAGCCGATCCGCACGCACTCCATGAGGGTTCGGCACCGCTCGGGATCGGGCTCGGTCCGGGCCCGCTGGAGCAGGCACGCGAGCGTGGCGCCGAGCTCGTCGGCAAGGGGGCCGATTGCCGTTGGGGATGGGGACGGGCCGGGCGCGGCTGTCGGTTCTGTCGGCCCGGGGTCTGTCGCGGCCTCCTCGTGAGTCCCCCGGGCTGCGCAGACCACGCAGCTCGTTTCACCCTTCACCTCGAAGAGCGGACAACCGCAGTCAGGGCAGGCTCTGGCCAGCATGCGCGCGCCGTGCAGGAGATGTTCGGCCATAATCTCGTCGTCACTTGTCATCCCACAGTGGTAGGCTTATAAACATATTTATGCCTGTATGGGCTACCTGTCAGAACGTACCAGGGGGAACCGAGAGAATGACCGCTCAGGACCAACAGATCGGCACCTGTATTCAGATGCTCCAGCACATAACGGAAGACTCCTCCATCCCGCGAAACATTCGCCGGGTCGCCGACGAGACGCGTAGCATTCTGCTCGACACCTCGAAACCCGCCGGGCTCCGCACGGCTACCGCGATCTCAAAGATCGACGAGATCAGCAACGACCCGAACATGCCCGTCCATGCCCGGACCCGGATCTGGGAACTGGTCTCCCAGCTCGAGTCCATCCCGCTCGACTGATCGGCCTGTCACCCGCCGCGCGATCCGGAGACAATATCCCGGCACGCGTTCCCGGAGGGGCAGGGCCTTCCGGGAACACGCGCCGCTCATTTTTCCATCGCAATCGTCCCGTGTGCCGGTTGAATCCGGGCATCCCGGATCGCCCGGTCCGGGAGAGCGAGCCGACAGCCTGACGCGGCATCCCACTTTATACCCGCGCCGGTCGAATTGATAGGGCAAGGAGACCCCCCCGTGAAGGCCCCCTTTGAAGCCGTCGCGTCCGCCATCAATCACCGTCCCCACACCGTGCTGATCGTACTTGCGGTAGCCATCCTGCTCGCGCTCGTCGGCACGAGCATGATCTCGATGGCGACCGGATCCGAGACCTACCTGGACGAGGACACGCCCCGGGGTATGCTGCTCGCCAAGTACTCGGAGACCTTCCAGTCGGACGCGATGCTGGTCCTCATCGAGGCCGACGACGTATTGAACCCGGCCGTCCTCGCCTACATCGACCGGCTCCAGTCCGAGATCCGGGCCGAGGCGCACGTCGCCTCCGTCGCTTCGGTCGTGGACATGATCCGGCAGTCGAACGGCGGGGCGCTACCGACTTCGACGGCCGAGATCGCCGCGGCGCAGGAGCGGGTGCCGAAAGAGGTTCTCGCCCGCTATCTGCCGTCGCGGACCATGACCATCTCGGCCGTCGGGCTCGATCCCGGGCTCACGGAATCTGCCCAGTTCTCGCTCCTCGACTCGATCAAGGAGCGGGTCCGACTCTCAAACCCCCCACCCGGCGTGACCGTGACCGTGACGGGCAACGCCGCGTTCAGCCAGGAGATGGGAGAGGAGATGGGCGGCTCCATGGGCATGCTGATCGGGGCCGCCCTGCTGCTGATGGTGATCGCGGTCGGTCTCCTCTTCGGCCACGTCCGACACCGTTTCCTGTCGGTCGGGATCGTCGCGACCGGCCTGATCCTGACCTTCGGGATCGTCGGGTGGTCGGGGCTGCAGATCAACATGGCCACGATCGCCGCCTTCCCCGTCCTCATCGGGATCGGGATCGACTACGCGATCCAGTTCCACTCCCGCTTCGACGAGGAGGCCAGGCGGGCAACGCTCCCCGAGGCCGTCCGCCTCACCGTGACCCGCTCGGGGCCGTCGATCCTCTATGCCATGCTCGCAACGTCGATGGGGTTCATCGCTCTCTGGGTTTCGCCCCTGCCGATGATCCGTTCGTTCGGCGTGGTCTGCACGATCGGGGTGATGGCCTGCTACCTCGTCGCCCTGGTCTCGGTGCCGGCCGTCGGCCTACTCACGAATTACCGGCCGAAGGCGATCCCCCACGGCACGACCAGGACCGGGAGCGAGAAGCCGTCCGTTGAGGAGACCTACAACACCCTGCTCGGCAGGGTCGCCTTGAAGGTTGCCCACCACCCTGTCCCGGTCCTGGTCGTGGTCGGCCTGATCGCGCTCGTCGGGTTCTCCCTCGACGGGCAGATCCCGATATCGACCGACGAGGACACCTTCGTGCCCAAAGACATGCCGGCCCTGGTCAACCTGGAGAAGGTGAGCCGGACCATGGGCTCGACCGCGTCCACGCCTATCTTCGTCCGGGGCGACGGCGTCCTCTCGCCCGAGGCGATCGAGTGGATGCACGAGTTCCAGGAGTACGAACTCTCGCACAACCCGAACATGCTCGGCGCGACATCGATCGCAACCGCGATCGTCCAGGCGAACGGAGGCGCCCTGCCCACGACGCAGAGCGAGGTCAATGCGGCCCTTGCCCGGATCCCCGAGGCGACGCAGCGGCAGTTCATCTCCGGGTCGACCGAGGCCGTGATCTCATTCTCCACGGTCGAGATGTCGAGCAACCAGGGGCGGTCCATGATTGAGCAGCTCCAGAAGGACCTCTCCTGGATGGCGCCGCCTCCCGGGATCACTGCGACCGTCACCGGCCAGGGCGAGATGTTCACGAACCTGATCCGGGAGATCGAGGACGGCAAGATCACCATGACCCTGCTCGCCTTCGGCATGATCTTCGGCTTCCTCCTGCTTGTGTACCGGCGCGTGGGCAAAGCCATCACCCCGCTCGTGCCGATCGCGTTTATCGTCGGCTGGAACGGCCTGATCATGTACGTGCTCGGGATCGACTACACGCCCCTCACCGCGGTCCTGGGGTCGATGTCGATCGGGATCGCCTCCGAGTACACGATCGTGATGATGGAGCGATGCTACGAGGAGTGGGACGAGGGCCACAGCCTCTTCGGCGGGATCGTCCACTCGATCCGGCAGATCGGGACCGCGATCACGGTCTCGGGGCTCTGCACGGTCTTCGGCTTCTCGGCCCTGGTCCTCTCGACGTTCAACATCGTCTCGAACTTCGGGGTCGTGACAGTCATCGCGGTCGCGTTCTCCATCATCGGCGCCATCACGGTCATGCCGGCCGTGCTCGCCCTGGTCGGTGCACGGGGCCGGCACGCGGCGAATCATGTTGCGGCCGAGCCGCCGGCGGCCTGACGGGGCCGTTTTCAGCCGGTCACGGTCACGGTCACCCGGCGTGACCGCGAGGGCCTGACGTCGAGCTCGAGCAGGACCACCTGCTGCCAGGTGCCGAGCAGGAGCCGGCCGTCCCGGAACGGGATCGAGAGGGACGGCCCGACGAGCGCGGCCCGGACATGCGACCGTCCGTTGCCGTCGCCCCAGGCCCGGTCGTGGGCGTACGCGCTGTCGCGCGGCGCGATGACATCCAGGGCACGGGCCAGGTCTTCAAGCACCCCCGGCTCGTACTCGATCGTGGTCACGGCGGCCGTCGAACCGCCGACAAAGACGTTCGCGAGGCCGGACACGAGGCCGCTCTCCGCAACGGCTCCGGCTACCTCCGCCGTCAGGTCGACGACCTCGCCCTCGCCGCGGGTCTGCACGGCTACCTCCTTCTGGAACATTTGCGCACCGCTGATGGTTGAGCCGTGCGGGAGCATGCATCTGCCGGTCCTCTGCGCCGTTCGAAGCCTTTCTATAGCATAAGGAAAGATCAGTTCCGAGAGCCGGCGCGTATGACGCAGAAAACCGAGATCGTCGCCGAACTGGCCGAGCAGGCCGTTCTCCTCCCAATGCTCGTCCAGCGGGGGCTCCTCGCGAACGAACAGGCCAAGTACTACTTCTCCCTGCTCCAGACCGCGCGGCAGCAGGCAGAGCACCCGGAACGGGCTGTTCCGGTTCTTCGCATCGAGCGGGAGGCCGCCGGGATCACGGACGCTGCGCTCGACGGGGTCGTGCCGGGAACGGCGCAGATCGGGGACGGCCTGTACCGCATCCCCCACCTTGGTCGCATCCTCGAGGGGATCCGGGAAGCGATCGACGAGATGCTCCGGCCGCTCGTCGCATCGGGCATGCCCAACGCCGACGCCCTCGACGCGCGACGGACGGCACTCGCCGGCTCGCTCCAGGTACGGGCCGCGGACGAGATCGAACGGGCAGGGATCGGCGCTCTGACGCTCGGGGGCCGGTCGTCCGCGGACAGCCTCCACCTCCTCGTGATGGACCTCCACCGGGGCCTCAACGCCCTCCTCGAACGCCTCGCCGGAGAGACGATCGATGGCGCGCAGGCGTACATGCTCGGCGACGGCGACGGCGACCGCGAGCTCGTCCGCGCCTTCATGCGCGGACTGAACCGGACCGCGCCTCTCCGGTTCGACCATCCGGGCCTCGGCACCACTGCGACTCGCGCAGGCGACCGGCTCGTCATCCAGAACGATATCGGCATGACGGAGGCGCACGTCCTCGTGATCGCGGTCGTTCAGCATGCGGTCACGATCACCTACACGGATGTGCACATGCCCCGGGTCGCCTTTTTTCAGTCGCTCTTTGACGACTGGGAGGTCACGTGGTCGGAAACGCTCTCGCGGAGTGAAATCAAATCCGCGGAGAGCGGGGGCTACTATCTCTCGGTAGGGAAGTTCAATGCTTCCGACTATGACCGCTGCGCCGCGTTTCTCGACCACCTCGGGTCGCGCCTGGTCTTCCTGATCGACTGGAACAAGGCGCGCAAGCGGCTCCGTCCCTTCCTCTCCAACAGGGACGCGACGGCCGTCCTCCGCGAGGCTGCGGCCGCCGGGGTCGGCCACCGCGGGTTCCTTGAACTCGGCGGCGATCGCCTGATCTATTCGGCACTCGACCCCGCGGCGCGGGTTCCTCCCCTGTTCGGCCGCCCCCTCCACCTGCACCTCGGGCGCCAGAAGACGATGGAATACTTGGCCTGGGTTCTCAGGACGGCCGCCGAAGGGCTGCTGCGGGGCGAGCCGCACGCACTCCTCCAGGACCGCTGCCGGGCCGAGCTCCTCCGGTACATCCGGCCGGCCCGGTCGGAACTCCTTGAGCGGTGTGCGGCCCATGCCGCCCTTGTGGTCGATGTGAGCCTGGAACTCCAGGCCCTGGTATCCTCCCTCCGGCCGGAAGCGTGGACGGGCTGCAACTATTCGTGCTCGGCGCAGAACCGGCTCCGCGAGGAGGAGGCGAGCCTCGTCCTATCCGAAGTCCGCGTCCTCGCCCACCGGACAGAGGAGAACGGGCTCTTCCCGGCCCTAATCCAGGCCCAGGACGACGCGCTCAACGCACTTGCTGAGGGCTGCCATTATGCAACCCTCCTTGACGCGGGCGATCGGTACCCGGCAGGTGGTGCCGGCCTCGAGGCGATGGCCGATCTCGCGGTCACAGTCGGCCGCGAGTTTGTCGGTGCGCTCTCGGCCGCGCAGGCCGTGTACGCGAACCAGGAATCTCCTGCTCTGCAGGAGTTCGTCGCGGCCACGAACCGGGTCATCCAGATCGGGCAGGAGAACGAGGCCGCCCGTTGGCGGACCGAACGGTCCATGCTCGCCGAGGTCCGCGAGGCCGGCTCCATCCATGTCTGGGCCGGTCTCCTCCGGGCGATCGCGGCATCGACCCGCGCTCTGGCCCGGGCCGCCTGTCTGCTCCGCGAAGGGACCCTCACCGAACCCCGTGGATGAGGTCTGTCAGGCCTGCACCCGTGTTCTGCGGAGGGATGAGAAACCCATCACCACTATGAGGTAGAAGGCGAGCGCGATCAGCAGCACCTCGAAGTAGAGGAGCAGCCACGCCATGAAGGCGGTCTCGAAGGCAAGGGGCTGGACGAAGGCCTGGACAAAGATGTTGAGCCCGCCCACCGTCAGGCTCCGCGACGCAATCAAAGAGATCACGGGGAGGGCGACGAGCCCGGTTAGCACGGCCCCGATCCCTTCCCGCCGTGTCAGAACCTGGGGTTCGAGCATGATGAACGGCGTGATCACGGCGACGGCCGGGACAAGTATTGGGAGGACGAAGATCTCGGACCCGACGACTTCGGGGTGGGCCTGCGCGAACGCGGTGACGGCGAAGGCGCCAACGACGACCGGAAAGAGGACGAGCATGTGGATCCCCTTCTCGGGCGCAAGTCGGAGAAAGTGGAGCAGTGCGAATGCTAAAAGCCCGCCGGCCACCGCTTCGCCGATGCCCAGCCCGGCGAGAAGCAGGAGCCCCCCGAAGACGAGGCCAGAGAACATTGAGGACATGCGGTCCGAGATCTCGTCCACGAAGAGGGCGAACGCGTACCCCATGCCGCCCGTGAGCAGTCCGTACACAAAGAGGCTCAGGCCCGCGACGGGCCAGACAGCCACCCCCTGGAGGCCTGCGGCGTCCGCGATGAGCCGGCCGAGCCCGGTCAGGGGGTCAGGGACCAGCACGAAGAGGATTGCGAACGAGACCCCGGACGCAACCAGCGCCGCCCAGGCCTTCGACATGTGGTCGAGCGCGTACGAAAACGCGGGCAGGACGGTGAGGACAGCGAGCCCGGCGATCATGGCGAGTATGAGGAACCCCGCGCCCTCTCGCCCGACGGGAGGGATCACGTAGAGCGCCAGCGAGCATGCGAACGCAAGCAACAGCGGCACGAACTGGGCCCATCGCCCGGTTGCGCTCCGCTCGAGAACGAGCAGGATTACGGGCGCGACGAGGAGCGCCGGCGCCACCCAGACCCAGGACGGGTCGGGCGCCAGTGACGAGAGGACCGCGAGCGACGTGGATAAGAGAAATGGTGCAAAGAATATAAAGCATACGCTTTTGTTCCGGCCATATCCCGATCGAAGCGACCGGCGAAAAAGAAGAAAGAGGAACGAACCGGTCAGTCGTCCAGGAGCCCGTCATCGAGGGGCTGCTGAGCCGAGTCCTCGTCAACGTCGTCGTCGTCGTCGCCAACGTCGATATCGTTCGCAAGGCAGGCGAACCCGACCACCCGGTCGTCCTCTTCGAGCCGGATCATCCTGACGCCGCGCGTCGACCGCTTCTGAATCGAGATGTCGGCCGCCCGTATCCGGATCACGGTGCCGGAGGCCGTGATCAGCACCACCTCTTCGTCCTTCGAGACCGCGCGGGTCGCGATGACCGGGTTGCCGGGGCCGGCCAGGATGTTCCGGACGCCCATGGTGCCCCGCCCGTGCCCGCGGAACTCGTCGAAGTCGGTCCGCTTGCCCGCGCCCTTGGCCGTGATCGTCAGCAGGTGCTCCTTCTCGACGATCGTGGTCGCGACGAGCTGGTCGCCGTACTTCAGCTTGATGCCGCGTACGCCCTGGACGCCCCGGCCCATGTTCCGGACCTCGCCCTCGTGGAAGCGGAGGGCCTGACCCTTCGCCGTCGAGAGGATCAGCTCCTGCGTGCCGTCGGTCTGCTTCACGTCGACGAGGCAGTCGTCCTCGCGGAGCGTGATGGCGTTGATCCCCGTCTGGCGTGGGCGCGAGAACTCGCTCGTCGCGATCTTGGCCACCTGCCCCTGCCGCGTCGAGAAGAACAGGTACCGGTCCTCGCAAAACTCGCGGATCGGGATCACGGCCGTGACCAGCTCGTCCCGCAGGTTGAGCAGGTTCACGATCGCCTTGCCCTTACTCGTCCGCGAGGCCTCGGGGATCTCGTAGACCTTGAGCCAGTAGAGCCGCCCGTCCGTGGTGAAGCAGAGCAGGTAGTCGTGCATCGAGGCAACGAAGATGTTGTCGACCTGGTCCTCTTCCTTGGTGGCCATCCCGATCACGCCCCGCCCACCGCGGTGCTGGGCCCGGTAGGTCTCGAGCGGGAGGCGCTTGATATAGTTCTGGGCCGTGATCGAGATCAGCATGGGCACGTCCGGTATCAGGTCGATCAGGTTGAGATCGGCCTCCTCCTCCGATATCCGTGTCCGACGTTCGTTGCCGAACTCCTTGCCGGCCGAGGCGACCTCCTTCCTGATCTCGCGGAGCACGTTCGCCTCGCATGAGAGGATCAGTTCGAGCCGCTCGATGATCTTGAGAAGGTCCAGCCGCTCGTCGCGGAGCTTGGTCTGCTCGAGGTGGGCCAGGCGGCGGAGCTGCATTGCGAGGATCGCGGCCGCCTGGAGATCGGAGAGGCCGAACATCTCGACGAGAGCTTTGCCCGCGGCCTCCGCGGACTCGGACGCCCGAATGGTCGCGATCACCTCGTCGATCCGGTCGAGGGCGATCAGGAGGCCGTCGATGATGTGGAGACGGTCGCGGGCCTTGCGGAGCTCGAACCCGCAGCGGCGGCGCACGACCTCTACGCGGTGGCGGAGGAACTCGTCGATCAGTCCCCTGACGCCGAGCGTCTTCGGCTGGCCTTCGGAGATCGCGAGGTTGATCACGCCGAACGTGGACTCGAGCGAGGTGTGCTTGTAGAGCTGGTTCAGGATGATCTTGGGGATAACACCCTTCCTGAGCTCGATCACGACCCGCATGCCGTCCTTGTCGGACTCATCGCGCAGGTCGCTGATCCCCTCGATCCGTTTCTCCTTCACGAGCTCGGCGATGTGCTCCACGAGCCGGGCCTTGTTGACCTGGAACGGGAGCTCGCTGATGATGATCTTCGGGACGCGGGTCTCGACATCCTCGATCTCGGCCACGCCCCGGACCGTGAGCTTGCCGTGGCCGGTCTCGTACGCGGACCGGATCCCGGCGCGGCCCATGATGATTCCGCCCGTCGGGAAGTCCGGGCCCGGCAGGATCCTGAGCAGGTCGTCGACCGTGCAGTGCGGCCGGTCGATCACGAGCTTGACCGCCTCCGCGACCTCCTTGAGGTTGTGGGGCGGCATGTTGGTTGCCATCCCCACTGCGATCCCGGACGAGCCGTTCACGAGCAGGTTCGGCACGCGGCACGGCAGGACTGTCGGCTCGCTGGTCGAGGAGTCGAAGTTCGGGCTGAAGTCGACCGTCTCCTTCTCGAGGTCCGTGAGCAGGGCCTCGGCGTACTTCGTGAGCCGGGCCTCGGTGTACCGCATCGCGGCCGCCGAGTCCCCGTCGACGGAGCCGAAGTTGCCCTGCCCGTCCACGAGGGGCGCGCGGTACGAGAACGGCTGGGCCATCTTGACCAGCGTATCGTAGATCGAGAAGTCGCCGTGGGGGTGGTACTTACCCATGGTCGCCGCGACGGCGCGGGCCGACTTCTTGTAGGGCTTGTCCGAGGTGTTGCCCTCCTCCCACATCGCGTAGAGCGTCCGGCGGTGGACGGGCTTGAGCCCGTCGCGGACGTCGGGGATCGCCCGGCCGATGATGACCGACATCGCATAGTCGATGTACGAGGTCTTCATCTCCTCCTCGATGTTGATCGGGATGACCCGCCGCGGGTCCACAGGCTCGATCGGAGCCTGCTTAGATGTCAAGGTTGCTCACCTCCTTCGCATGCCGGGTGATGAAGTCCTTTCTCGCGGCCACGTCGTCGCCCATCAGTTTCTCGAAGATCTCGTTGGCGTACATCGCGTCCTCGATCTGGATCTGCTTCAGGACGCGGGTCTTGGGGTCCATGGTGGTGGACCAGAGCTGGTCCGCGTTCATCTCGCCGAGGCCCTTGTACCGCTGGACCACGATGTTCTTCTCGCCGAGCTCCTTGATCGCGGCCTTCAGTCCCTCGTCATGGTAGACGTATCGCTCGTGCTTGCCTTTCGCCACGCGGTAGAGCGGTGGCTGGGCGATGTAGACGTAGCCGTTCTCGATCAGGCCGACCATGTGCCGGTAGAAGAACGTCAGGAGCAGGGTCCGGATGTGGGCCCCGTCCACGTCGGCATCGGTCATCAGGATGATGTGGTGGTACCGGGCGCGCTCGGGGTCGAGCTGCTCGCCGATCCCCGAGCCGATGGCGGAAATCAGGATCTGGATCTCGACGTTCTTGATCATCTTGTGCTGGGTCGCTTTCTCCACGTTCAGGATCTTGCCGCGGAGCGGCAGGATGGCCTGGAACTTCCGGTCACGCCCCTGCTTGGCCGAGCCGCCGGCCGAGTCGCCCTCCACGATGTAGAGCTCGGACTTGGCCGGGTCGCGCTCCTGGCAGTCGGCGAGCTTGCCGGGCAGGTGCGAGGACTCGAGCATGGTCTTGCGGCGTGTCAGGTCGCGTGCATTCTTGGCGGCCTCGCGGGCCTTTGCCGCGAGCAACCCCTTCTCGACGATCGCCTTGAACGCCGTCGGGTTCTCCTCGAAGTACTCGGAGAGCGAGGCGTAGACGAGCGAGTCCACGATTCCCCGCACGCTCGAGTTGCCCAGGCGCATCTTGGTCTGGCCCTCGAACTGGGGGTTCGCGAGCTTGATCGAGATGACCGCGGTCATGCCCTCGCGCACGTCCTCGCCGCGCAGGGTCAGGTCCTTGTTCTTGAAGAGGTTGTTCTTCTTGGCCGAGGCGTTGATCGCCCGCGTGATGGCCGAGCGGAATCCCTCGAGGTGGGTGCCGCCCTCGCGGGTGTTCACGCTGTTGACGTAGGTGTACAGGGTCTCGGCGTAGGACTGCGTGTACTGCAGGGCCACCTCGACCTCGGTCCGGTTCTCGGGGTCGGACCGACGGAAGCAGAGCACGTCGGGGTGGATCGGCTCCTTCCCGTCGTTCAGGTAGACGACGAACTCGCGGAGGCCACCGTCGTACCGGTACACCTGGGCGTCGCCCTCGGCCTCTGGGCGGCGGTCCTCGATCTGGATCTCGAGGCCCGCGTTCAGGAACGCGAGCTCGCGGAGGCGGTGGGCGAGGACGTCGTAGTCGTAGACCACCGTCTCGAAGATCGTCGGGTCGGGCATGAACGTGATCACGGTCCCCGAGAGCTCCTTCCCGTGGGTTTCGATGAAGGCCTCGCGCGAGGCGAGCCCTTTCCGCGTCCGCTCGCCGTACCGAACCGCGAACCGGTCCTGCATCTCCTCCTTCGTCTCCTCGCGGATGGCGAGCGGTTCGGGCTTGCCCCGGGCGAAGTGCATCTCGTAGACGTTCCCGTCGCGGTAGACCGTGGCGTGGAGCCAGGAGGAGAGGGCGTTCACGACCGAGACGCCGACGCCGTGGAGACCGCCCGAGACCTGGTAGGAGTTCTTGTCGAACTTGCCGCCGGCGTGGAGGACGGTCAGCACCGTCTCGATGGCGGACTTGCCGGTCTTCTTGACGCGGTCGACGGGGATGCCACGACCGTTGTCCTCGACCGTGACCGACCCGTCCTCGTTGATCGCGACCCAGATGCGGTCGGCAAAGCCGCCGAGGGCCTCGTCCACCGAGTTGTCCACGACCTCGTACACGAGGTGGTGCAGCCCGCGGGTGTCGGTCGAGCCGATGTACATGGCCGGCCGTTCCCGCACCGGCTGCAGTCCCTCCAGTACGGTAATATGCGATGCGTCGTAGGTTTCTAACATCCAATGGACCTCTGATAAAAGCTTGAGAACGGAAGATCTCTTCGCTACTTTATATTGTTCTCCAGGCTACTTATAGGTGGTTGTTGTTGCACAGACCGGCGTATTCCCGGTGACCGATTTGAAAAAAGGGGCTGAATGTGGGGTCTTTCAAAACGGTTCAATCAAACGAGCCGATCGAGGCGTCCTCGATGCCGAGCTCCCGGTCAACGGCCACGCAGAGCCGGGCGAAGAGGCGCTTGATCTCGGGATACTCCTCGCGGTCGACCGTGCCTGTCTGGTGCCAGAGGATCCGCTTCCGGAGCATTGTCGTGAGCTCCTCAACCTCGGTCCCGCGAAACCGGTCCGGCAGCATCATCTCGTCGAGGTGATCAGCCAGGCCGTAGAAGGCCTGGTCGGGGGGCAGGCAGAGGTGACGGCCGATCAGCATCAGGTTTGTGACGTATCCGCGTCCGAATTTCGACGCCATGAGATACAGTTATCGCCGGAACGGATAAGCGCTATCCCGGGACTCGTGCACGATAGAAAAAATCCCCACGATGTACGGAGCGATCCCCCCTCCAATCCCTCGCGGCCGTCTCCTGTCGCGCCACTGACCCGGCTCGCTCCCGCTCCGCTGCTCGCCGGCCACGGGGAGGGGGCGGCGTGAACCCCCTCCCGCCTCGCTCCGCTCGGCACCCTCCCCATCCGCAAAGTTCGCCCGCATCAAGGCGTATCGCGAAGCCGGCCGCTCCCGTTCTGCCGGACGCCCCTGCTCCCCCACCCTTCAGGAGACCGGGACATCGACCACGACCACCGTGATGTTGTCGAGGCCCCCCCGGTCGTTTGCCCTCGTCACGAGCTCGCGGCAGCACCGCATCGGCTCCGCGAACCGGACAAGCACCTCTTCGATCTCGGGGTCGGCGAGCATTTCCGTCAGCCCGTCCGAGCAGAGGAGGAGGCGGTCACCGGGCCACGTGGGGACAGTTCGGAGGTCGGGATCATCTCCTCCGGGCCCGAGGGTACGCGTCACCACGTTCCTCTGCGGGTGGTGCCAGGCCGCCTCAACCGTGATCCGGCCGGCATCGAGCAGTTCCTGGATCACCGAGTGATCCCGCGTCAGTGCCGAGAGATGCTTCTCCCGCAGCAGGTATGCGCGACTGTCCCCGACGTGCCCCACGAGGAACGAGTCTTCGAGACCGAGAGCCAGCACGACCGTCGTGCTCATGCCGGAGAGGCGCGGGTCATCCGCCGCATTCTCCAGGATCGCACAATTCGCATCACGGACCGCGGCCAGCACAGCATGCTCCACGGGGGCCCTGCGGTCGAGCCTGACGAGGGCCTCGCCGATCCTGCGCGCTGCGATCCGGCTGGCCACCTCCCCGCCGGGAAGCCCGCCAAGGCCGTCGGCCACGACGAAGGTCTTCCGAACCGGGTCCGCGAAGACCGCGTCCTCGTTAATCTTTCTCTTCCGCCCTGGGTCGGTCAGCCAGCCGGCCCTGGTACCCCGCATCACCCCTCCCCCCGCTGCATGGTGAGGGTGGTGGGGACGGCCGGTATATGAACCCTTCAGCCCGGGACCGTTATGACAACAGGAGTACGGCCACCGGCCCCACGCAGACGACGGCCATGCAAGCCGCGAGGACCGCCCAGTCTCCGCGCGAGAGCGGCTTTTTGGGCACGAAGAGATAGGCGTCCCGGCCGTACCCCCGGCAGAGCATGGCCGTGTACGTCCGTTCGCCCTGCTCGTACGACCGGAGGAACATGGTCCCGATCGTGTAGCCCGTCTGCCGGAGCCGGTACCCGTAGGGAAGGGACCCGTCCAGCGGGTCGAAGCAACGAGTCGCAAGCGCGTTCATCACACGGACGAGCATCTGGCCGAAGACAAAGAGGTAGCGGGCCATCATCCCGAGGATCAGGGTGAACTCGGACGGAAAGCCGAGCCGGCGCGCCCCGGTCAGGAGGTCCTGGAGCCGGGTCGTCGATGAAAGGAGGACGACGAACCCGATGCAGAGCACGAACCGGACGCCGATCATTGAGGCCTTGACCAGGGACTCGGCCGTGATCTCGATCCCGAGCGGCAGGGCGAGCAGCACGGTTGGGGATGTGAACGCCACCGGGGGGAAGAGCACCTGAAAGAGGAGGATCGAGAGGCCGAAGGGAAGGATCGCTCCGACGCGGAACAGGAAGGTCCGGAGCGGCACCCGCGAGGCGAGGAGCAGGACGATGAGGAGCACACCCATGACCCCGGCGAAGAGATAGACCGAGCTGTGCACCGGGTACGCTACGAGCGCAATGATCGCTCCGAACGCGATCACGATCTTGACCCGCGCGTCGAGCCGGTGCACGGGGCTGTCGCCGTAAGCGAGCCGTTCTATCTCGAAGAGTTCCTCTATCATGGCCGGGGAGGGAGGGAGAGAACGGTCGCGAGCCCCTCTTCGGCCTCATCGACCGTGTACGCGATCGGGACAGGAGCCCCGCGGCGGCGGAGGGCGCGGCAGAGCTTCGGGATCACGGGCACGTCGAGCCGGATCCTGCGGAGCATCTCCTCCTGCTCGAAGATCTCCTGGACCGTGCCCTGCGCGAGGATCCGCCCCTGGTCCATCACGTAGATGTAGTCCGCCATGGTCGTGACAAGATCGAGGTCGTGGGTCGAGAAGATCACGGTCATGCCGAACCGGGACGAGAGCGAGTTCACAAACTGGACCAGATCGTCGCGCCCCCTCGGGTCGAGACCTGCCGTTGGCTCGTCCATCACGAGCACTTCGGGCTCCATGGCGAGCACGCCGGCGATCGCGACCCGCTTCTTCTCGCCGCCAGAGAGGTGGTGGGGGGCCCGGTGACGGAGGTACTCGATCCCGAGGAGCCCGAGCGCCTCATCGACCCGGTGCATCACGGTCGTCTCGTCGAGCCCGAGGTTGGTCGGGCCGAAGGCGACGTCCTGCTCGACCGTCGGCGCGAAGATCTGATCGTCGGGATTCTGGAAGACGACGCCGACGAACTTCCGGACCTCCTTGAGGTTCTTCTTCGTGATCGGCTCGCCGCGGACCAGCACCTTTCCTTCCTGTGCAAGTGCGATCCCGTTCAGGTGCTTGAAGAGGGTGGACTTCCCCGCGCCGTTCGGGCCGATAACCGCGATCCGGAGGTTCCGGGGCGCCACGAAGTTGACATCATCGAGGGCACGGACGCTGTCGCGGTAGGCGAAGGAGAGGTGGACGGTCTCGATAAGGTGCATGGTGTGTCCGTACTGGATCGGCGAAGGAAAGGGAAAAATTAAGGGGACCGCGATCTGCTGAAGGCCTTGAGCCCCCGTCCAAGCCCAAGCACGACCACGAGGGATAGGAGAGTGCCGGCGATGATCAGGCCGATGTCCGTGAGTTTATCCGCACCCTCAACCGTGTAGTCAGGGAACGGGGCGCTGTACTCGAACGATCCCGGAAGAGCCCCCTCGTCGAGTTCGGCGTCGGGGTTCGCGGCCCCTGTCAGTTCCTTCTGGCCCTGCGTGACAAGGGCCGTGCTGTCCAGCCCGTCGGGGTCAGAGGAGGCGAAAAAGACCGCGGCGACCCCGATCACGAGGGCGAGGACCAGGCCCCCGGCGAGCAGGGCGCGGTTCGAGATCATGTCGACACCCCTTCGGCACGTTCCAGTATATCCGGGCGGGTGTTCGCGATCAGCCCGAGCACGACGGCCGTGATGCCCGCTTCGACGATCCCGATGAGGGCGTGGTAGAGCCCCATCCCGGCCAGGCCCGCTTCGAGCGGGAAGGTGCCGGCGACGTAGAGCTCGAGCGCAGCGGCGAGGGCCGGCACGATGCAGGCGAGCCACGCGGCGCCGGCTGCGGAGGCGAACATGTTCTTCGTGATCGAGAGCAGCCCGTGATAGGCGTAGTAGCCGACAAAGCCCCCGATGACGCCCATGTTCACGATGTTCGCGCCCATGGTCGTGATCCCGCCGTCGCCGAAGAGGACGCCCTGGACGATCAGGACGAGCGAGAGGACGAAGACGGCAGCGAACGGCGACCCGAGCACGATTGCCACGAGGGCGCCGCCGACGAGGTGGCCGCTCGTGCCCATGGTCACGGGGATGTTGAAGGCCTGGAGGGCGAAGACGCCGGCGGCGAGGACTGCGACCAGCGGGACCTTCTCCTCGCTCATCTCGTTCCGAACCCAGCGGAGGGAGAGCGCGATGAAGACGAGCGCGATCATCCAGTAGACGGCGCCCTGCGATATTGGAAGGAAGGAGTCGGGGATGTGCACGGTATCACCAGGGTGTTACTATTATACTGTTTTGTATTATCCCCTCAGTGAAAAAGGTTCCTCTTTGTTATCTCATCGCCACTCTGATCGTCCAGTAAGGACGCGGGCTCCCGGTGAAAGTCCAGGCCGAAGGGGAAGAATGCAGGGTGCATCGACGGTCCCTGACCGGCTCATAGAGCTGCGTCCTCCAACGGCGCGAGGCGTCAATCTGAAGACTCATACCGGAGCCCTGCCTATGCATGAGAGAAGAGGAACCATCCGTTTCGTCTTCCCAGGTCCACGGAGACTCCTTGATGAACAACGACCAGATTGCCCACGAATGCTCGATGCTCAGCTCGAAGAAGACACGGGGAGAACTTGGCGCGGCCATCGCCGCCATCACCCTGTCGTACTCCCCCCGGGACATGCAGCAGATGCGACGGAACTTCTCGCAGTCGATCCGGGACTTCGCCCCCGAGTACCGTGCGAGCCTCGAGGAGACCGTCGCAGGGCACCTCAACGGGACGTACCAGGCCGTCCGGAGGATGCAGGACCTCCGGATCTTTGACAACATGCGGGAGCCCCTCAACCCCGGCGCAGCCGATTTCTGGGCGATGGTGGCGGCCCAGTGCGCCACCGGCGACGAAGAGCAGGTCCGGGTGCGGTTCCTGAAGTTCCTTCTCGCCGGGTTCTGCATGCTCGTCCAGGGACTCCCCGGCCATCCCGTCGAAATGCCGTTCCCCGGCGGGGACCGCGTCGCGCTCATCGGCGGCGTCTACTACTGCCCGGTCCGGGAGAAGGCGAACGACGTCGATTCGGCCCTCTGCCCGTTCTGCCCGGCCGAGCAGACACCGGAGAGCGGGTACCTCAAACCGCCGGTGAAGGGGAGCGAGTACCGAAAACAGGAGTTCATCGAGCAGACGTACAGGCATCACCACTTCAACGGGTGAACCGGGGGAGGCCCGGTGCGGGGGCGGAGCCCTCCAGGCCCCCGCGCCCGTACCGGCAGATCAGGCCTGGACCTTCACGAACTGGTCCTGCCCGACCATGCACTCGGGGCAGACCCAGTCATCCGGCAACGCATCGAACCCGACCCCGGGGGCGACTTTGGCCGTCGGATCCCCGACCTTCGGGTCGTAGATATATCCGCATACAATACACTCGTACGTCTCCATCTGCTCTGCCATCAATCGTTCCTCGTTTCCGTTTGTTTGTTCATCAGCGCTGCCTGCGCTCGCCGCGTGCTCCCGGCCCGCTCCGCCGGACTCCTCCACCGGGCGTGGAGGCAACTCCCGCGCCGGCCCGCATCATTCCTTCTTCCGCTCCACGAGTTTTCTGTACAGCTCCTCGCCGACGCACTCTTTCGCGTACTTGCACCACTGGACGCACGAGAGAAGATCGTTGTACACGACGAAACCGCAGCCCGGGCACGGGACCGAGACGTCATTCGAGAAGATCTCGATCTCCTCGCCGCACTGCGGGCACCGCTTGATGGCGAGCGTGGGGGTCCTGAGGTTCGCCGAACCCGGACATCTTCCGAGCATGGTCACGCCCTTTGGGCCCTGTATTCCCGCAGCAGCGCCTCGCCGTACTCCGCGGTCTTCTTCGTGGGGACGTAGTTGAAGACCTTCGTCCGCTTCAACAGCTCCTCCGTGATGACCAGGTCGTCGGAGAGGTCCAGCTTCTTCACCTCCGCGATGATCCAGTCGAGCTTATCGATCCCCGTCGCTATGCCGCTGACGGGGATCTGCCTGATCGAGATCCTGTCCGGAGGGATTCCGCCGCAGATCGTGCAGTAATATCCGTTCTGTTCGTCCCCGCCCACGTATCTCACCCCCGGATCATGGTCAGCGTCATCTTGAACCTCGTGACGGCGCTGAGCGCGTGGGGGACGTTCGCGGGGAAGATGATGGTCTGGCCCGGCCCCATCTGGAAGGTCTCGCCGGCCACCCATACCTCGCACTCGCCATCGAGGATCGTCACCACAGCGTCAAACGGCGCGGTATGCTCCGAGAGTCCCTCGTCCTCGTCGAACGAGAAGACGGTGATACTGCCCGCCTTCGAGTTGACGAGCATCCGGCTCGCCACCGTGCCCTCCCGGTAGTCGACCACGTCCCTGATATCGAGAACCCGCCCCAGCAGGTCAGCCCGTTTTTTATCCTGCTTCTCAGGATCAGCCTGAATGAATTCGACCATGCTCTCCTCCTTCAGGATATGATGTCGCCCTGGAGCGAGATCGTCGTCTCGCTCACCGGGATGGTCTTCCCCGATCGCTCCAGTGCCCTGTCGACCACATAGCGCACGCCCCCGCAGCACGGGACCACCATGCGGATGATCGTGATCGAGGCGATCGCGTGGCGCGAGAAGATCTCCGCGAGCTTCTCGACGTACCCGTCGATGTCCGCATCGAGCTTCGGGCAGAAGACGATCGCGATCCGACCCCGCAGGAACTCCTCGTGGAACCCGGCGTATGCAAAGGGGGTGCAGTCGGCCGCGATCAGGAGGTCGGCGTTCTCGAAGTACGGTGCTCCCGCGTTCAGAAGGGCGAGCTGGACCGGCCACTGCCGGAGCTCCGAGCCGGCTGCGGGGCCCGAAGGCTGCTGGGGGGTCCCGGTCCGGGGAATGCTCTGCGCCGCCGAACCGGGACAGCCTGCGAACGGGTGGGCTCCCGGCTCTCCGCCGTGGCAGGCGCAGGGGGCGGGCCTCTCGGGCGCGCGGTGGTCGGGTATCGGGATGCCCTTCTCTGCCAGGTACGCGACAGCCTGGTCGTAGAGCGGAATCTGTCCGTGCCCGGCGAGGTGCTCGAGATGGGCTGCGATCACCGGTTGGCCCTGCGGCACGATCGTCGCCATCACGGCCCTTTCGTCGTACGGCTCGGCCTCGCGCTCGATGACCGAGATCGCGCCTTCCGGACACGTGCCGATGCAGGCACCGAGCCCGTCGCAGAAGAGGTCCGAGACCAGGCGCGCCTTACCGTCGATGATCTGGAGAGCCCCTTCGGGGCAGTCGGGGATGCACTGCCCGCAACCCGTGCAGCGCTCTTCGTCAATGGTGATGATCTTCCGTTTCATAGTCATTCTCCGCAAACGAGATTCCGGATCGTGCACGCCGCCTCAGAGCGGGGTGGGCAGGTGCGGCAGTCGCGACCACCGCACGCAGGGTTCTCGATCTTTCTCTTGAGTTCCCGGGACTTAATCCCGCGGATCACCCCGACCGGCCCGGGCCCCCCGGAGGTCAGGCTGAACTCCGTCCACACCGGGAGTGACAGGGCATCGACACGGCGGGTGACTACCCCCTCGCTCTCGAGCCTGCGCTGGCACCCGGCGAGTGCCACCCGCGTGATCCCGCCGAGGGCGTTCCTGGGCTCGAAGACCCGGCGGGAGTGCCCCGATACCCCGTACAGCCCGATGACGCCCGGCAGGATCCATGTCCGGGGAAGGTACCGCATCACACGACTGGCGGTGCATGTCTCCTGCATGGTTACCAGTGTGAAACCCACGAATATTTATACGTTGGTATGCTATTGATACATTGTATAGAAACGATACAGGGAGTAGTACACCATGTTCTGTTACCAATGCGAAGAGACGGCGAAGGGCACCGGGTGCACTGTCCGCGGCGTCTGCAGCAAGGACGAAGAACTCAGCGGCGTCATGGACGTCCTGCTCTACATCTGCCGGGGGATCGCCGTGCGCGATCTCGCGGCACGGGAGCGGGGAGAGGCCGGAAGCCCGGAGGCGAAGAAGTTCATCGCGGACTCGCTCTTCACGACACTGACCAACGTCAACTTCGACCCCTCCCGCATCCGTGAGTTGATCCGGACGGCCGTCGCGATCCGCGACGCCCTGCCGTCTGCCGGCCCGGACGAGCCCGACGCAGCCACCTGGACGCCGGCGAGCGACGCCGACGTCGACGCGAAGGCGAAGGAGGTAGGAGTTCTCGCGACAGAGAACGAGGATGTCCGCTCCCTCCGCGAGATGCTGATCTACGGCATGAAAGGGATTGGCGCGTACTATCACCATGCAGCCGTTCTCGGGTACACGGACGACGCGATCGAGGCGTTCCTCGAGAAGGGGCTCGCCTCGACCCTGCAGAACCTCTCCGTCGACGAGATGGTCGCGCTCGTCCTCGAGTGCGGGAAGGTCGGCGTCACGACGCTCGCCCTGCTCGACCGGGCCCACACCTCGACCTACGGCGACCCCGAGATGACGTCCGTGAAGACCACTGTCGGGACCCGCCCGGGCCTCCTGGTCACCGGTCACGACCTCAAAGACCTCGAGCAACTCCTCGAGCAGACAAAGGACGCGGGGATCGACATCTACACCCACGGTGAGATGCTGCCCGCCCATGGCTACCCGGCGTTCAAGAAGTATGCGCACCTCTTCGGCAACTACGGGTCCTCGTGGCACCACCAGCGGGAGGAGTTCGAACCCTTCAACGGCCCGGTCCTCTTCACAACGAACTGCATCATCCCGCCGAAGGACTCGTACATCGGGCGGCTCTACACCACCGGCCCCGTTGGCTGGCCCGGCGTGACCCACATCCCTGCCAGGCCGGACGGGACCAAGGACTTCTCCGCGATCATCAGGGTCGCGCAGGCGTCGCAGCCCCCATCGCCCCTCCCCGGCAGCGGGCGGGACCTGGTCACGGGATGCGCCCACAAGGCGGTCCTCTCGCTTGCCGGGACGATCGTCGAGGCCGTGAAGACGGGCGCCATCAAGCGCTTCGTGGTCATGGCCGGTTGCGACGGCCGGCGGCGGGATCGGGAGTACTATACCGAGTTCGCGAAAGCCCTGCCGAAGAACACGGTGATCCTGACCGCCGGCTGCGCGAAGTACCGGTACAACGCGCTCGACCTCGGCGACATCGGGGGCATTCCACGGGTGATCGATGCGGGCCAGTGCAACGACTGCTACTCGCTCGTCGTCATCGCCCAGGCTCTTGCCGACGCGTTCGGCGTCGGGATCAACGAGCTGCCGCTCTCGTTCAACATCGCGTGGTACGAGCAGAAGGCTGTGCTTGTCCTGCTTGCCCTCCTGAGCCTCGGGGTCCAGAACATCACGCTCGGTCCCAAGCTGCCGGGTTTCGTCTCGCCGAACGTGCTCAAGGTCCTTGTCGAGAACTTCAACATCACCCCCAACACCACGGTCGACGAGGACATGGCGCGCCTCGTCCCGGCCTGATCCCGCCCCCTCATCCTTTTTTTTCGCGTCCGCGAACCGGACGCTCCCGGCGGCAAAGTTAAACCGGATCCGGGCCAGAATTTTCACCTATGACGGAACCCGGTCCCGGCGAGGCGGCACTCCAGCGCGACGGAACGACGTACGGCCTCGTGGTCGGAGCTGCGGGCGGCGTGGTGACACCGGAGGACCTCGAGCGAATCGCCCGCACGGCGCGCGAGTTCGACGTGCCTCTGATCAAGGTGACGACCGGCCAGCGGATCGCCCTGCTCGGGATCGCGGAGCGCGACCTTCCCCGGGTCGCGGCAGCGCTCGGCCTCGAGGGCCACCGACCCCCCGGGCCGTGCCTGAAGTACGTGGCGGCCTGCCCGGGCACGGCTGCCTGCCGGTGGGGAATGCAGGACGCGCTGGGCTTCGCGTCAGCGCTTGAGGCCCGCTTTGTCAGCCGGCAATTTCCATCGAAGGTGAAGATGGGCGTCTCGGGCTGCACCCGGAACTGCGGGACGTGCTTCGCCCGCGACCTCGGGTTCATGGGCACGGCCCGCGGCTGGATGGTCTTCTTCGGGGGCAACGGCGGGCGGCGTCCCCGGAACGCCGACGTTGTCGCATCGAACCTGGCGCAGGACCAGGCGCTGGACCTCGCGACCCGACTCCTCGAGTACTACGGGGCGAACGCGCGGTCGGGGGAGCGGACGGCCCGGTTCGTCGAGAGGGTCGGGCTCGAGGATATCCGGAACAACGTGCTCCGGTTCGCCCCGTACCTGCCTCTCGACGGAGCGTGAGGGCGGCGAATCGCGATCCGCCGGCGCATAGCTGCCACCGTTCGCGCGAGCGGCGTTCCCCTGAAAGCCATTGTAGGGACATAAGCAGATGAAATAAGCCAAAAATAAGTTATACGATCCGGTCGATTGATGATCGCAACGTCTGGTGCCGTCCGATCCCGACGTCAGGCACCCGGGGTGAATGCGCATGGTCGACGATTCCCAGGATATCGATCACCAGGCCTTCACGGCCATCGACCAGCAGCGGCTCCTGCGCGTTCTGAGCCGGGCTATCGATGAGGAGGCGATCCACCTGTACGACGCACCCCGTTCCGGCGAGTGGGAGCGGAAACGGAAGCGGCTCCGGGCCTTCTGCACGCTCGTGAGCATGCTCCGCGAATTGGACGACAGCGGGGCGGATCTGCGCCCAATCGGGCCGGGCCGAAGAACGAGCAGGACCCTCTAGAGCGGGCAGTGCTCCGTTGAGCCCGCATGCCGCCCTCACACAACGGATAGGCCGGGTCACACCCTGGTCTCGAGCCAGGCCTTCAGGTCCGGATTCTCCACCCCGCCCAGGATCTCGCGCGCATCTGCCCAGATCGCCTTCGACGCGATCGCCACCCCGTTCTGATCGAGCGTCCGCAGGGCCCGGGCCGCATCGTCCTCGCTGACATACCGCACCCTCGTCTCTCCGGAGAAGCGGGTCCCCAAGCTGGCCCACCCCGCGTCGTCGGTCATGATCCAGACGGCCATCTGCCTGGCTGTAGGACTGGCGCCTATCCCGTCGTGGCTCCTGAGGATCGAGACCAGCCTGGGGTCGGGCGGTTCCCGGACACCCTGAAAGGTATCGGCGTCCAGGGGGACACGCAGGTGGAGATTCGCACATACCGCCGGGACCCATTCGGTCGAGGTGCGGTGCGGCCCGAAGCCGACCGGGTGGTCATACGTTGTGATCATGCTCTGAAATACCGCCACCTCCCGAGTCGATGAGCGTTCCGGTCGGGATGACGAACGAGAACGCGCTATCCTCGCGATTGTCGATGGCCATACGGACGCACCGGATGGACGCGCCACTCGCGGTCACCTCGATCGCCCCGTCGGCGATCCGGCGCATGAAGGTCCTGTGCGCGTTCGGCGAGAGGGCGTGTCGGGCCGTGGGCGGCGTGGTGCCCGCCGCACGCCGCGATTTCGTCGTCCCGCGAACCTATCCTTCTCTTCTCCCCCCCTCTTGACAGGCAACCGGCGCCGACGAGCGCGCCGGCGATGAGTACGAACCGCAGGGTCCTGGCGATCTGCATCGTTTTTCCTTCGGTCGAGTCGCTCGCCACCGCGGCCAAGATAGCCGCCGGGCTGGCCCTAGCCTTCCGTATCGGCACCTGACTCTACGACCGGCGGGCCGATGCGGTGCTCGCGGTCGTCCGGTCGTTCTGCGCCGAGGTGGCGGTCTACCACCGCCTGAACGCGGACGGGGAGATCTCGGACGAGGAAGCCCGCGAGATCGCGGGCGTCGTGGGCCGGTTCGTTGAGGACCTCGAGGCCCTGGGGGAACTCGTCTGCCGGCCGGAGCCGCCGCGATGACCTTGGTGGTGGTCGCGGCCCGGGACGCGAGCCCGGCCGACCGGAACCGCGCGGACCTCGTCTGCGACGGCCGGACGGACGTTACGGTCCTGTCGAAGGCGATATCGGTCCCGACCCGCGAGGTCGAGCTGACGGTTGGGACGTTCGACGCGAACGCCGGCTTTACGGCGGCCGGGAACCGTTACCTCCGGCCGGCGGAGGGGATGACGGTCCGCGGGGCCGGGCCGGGCATCACCCGGCTCATAGCCGGGCGCGAGCCCTGTCGGATCGCGGTGGACGCCCCCGGCGTGACGCTTGCGAACTTCGGCGGGTTCGGGTTCATTGGGATCCAGGACACGGCCGACCGGTTCACCTGCGAGGACGTGTATATTACACATTCCATCGGCGGGGAGTACGTGCCGTTCGAGCTGAAGGGCCGGTGCACGGCCGCGTTCATGGTCTGGGGCCAGGCCGGCCGGACTGTCCGGGAGCTCACGTTTCGCCGGTGCACCGGCCACCGGACCTACCACCACGCCTTCTCCCTGAACCTCGCGGGCGGCGCGCAGGAGGGCGGTGGCTTCGCTGACGTGCTCTTCGACCAGTGTTCTGCCCTGGCGGCCGGCTCGGGCATGGAGCGGTGGTCGTGCGGCTACGACATCCCCGACGCCGGGGACTTGGGCCGGCTGACGGTCCGGGACTCCGAGGCGGTGGACTCCTACCAGGATGGGTTCCACCTGGACGGCTCGTGGAACGGTCACCGGCAGCGGGCCGAGGAGGTGCTGTTCGAACGGTGCAGGGCGAGCTGGAACGGGCGGAGATCGGGCACGAAGCCGGCGGAGCTCTACCAGTCGGGGTTCTACGTCCAGTCAGCGCGGCTCGTCGACTGCACGGCCGACAACAACCGGAAGGCCGGGTTCCTCTGCAAAAATCAGGAAGCGGGCGGGCTGGCCCTTATCGATTGTTCGGACACCGGGTCGGCCTACGGCCTGGTGATCGAGTACGGCGGGAACCGTGCGACGGTCGAGGGCTTCGTCTCTGACGGCGCGAAACGACGGGTGCTCCAGATGGTCGGGAACGACGCCTCGGTCGATATAGAGATCCGGAACTTCGTCGGCGCCGGCCGGCC
>CAYWVY010000020.1:0-30122 GCA_964461885.1 uncultured Methanospirillum sp.
CTCTTCGACAAGCCGCAGATGGGCACGGGCGCGAGCCTCCTCGCCGAGGTGATCGTCACCATCGCCACCGGGTCGAGCGCGGCCATGACCCAGGCCCCGACCAACCGGGACGAGTGGGGCAAGCTCCTCCTCTCCGAGCTCTCCGCCGGCCGGGCCGTGATCGTCTTTGACAACATCACGGGAAAGCTCGCGTCGCCCGAGCTCTCGACGGCCATCACGCAGCAAAAATATAACGGCCGCGTGCTCGGCACAAGCCGGACCCTGCAGGTCGAGAACCAGCCGTGCTGGATCGCGACCGGGATCAACATCGAGCTCGGCGGCGACCTCCCGCGGCGGTGCGTCTGGGTCCGGATGGACCCGCAGGACCCCCGCCCCTGGCTCCGCGACCGGTCGGCGTTCCGGCACCCGGACCTGCTGGGGTGGGCGAAGCAGGAGCGCGGGCGGATCATCGCCGCCGTGCTGACCATCGCCCGCGCCTGGATCCGCGGAGGGCGAAATGTCCCCGACGGCACCCCGCGTCTCGCCGTCTTCGAGGACTGGTGCGAGGTCCTCGGCGGGATGCTCGCGGTGATGAAAATCGACGGGTTCCTCGAAAACCTGGTCCGGCAGTACGAGGAGGCCGATCTCGAGGGGCCGCAGTGGGGCGCGTTCCTGGAGAGGTGGCACGAGCGGTTCGGCGAGAAGCCCGTGACCGTGGCCGAACTGGTCGAGGAGCTGGAGCAGAACGCCTCGGCGCTCTACCCCGACCAGACCCTGCGGGCCTGCGCGCCCGACGAGGTCCTCGAAGCGATCGCCGTCAAGGGGAAGGGCAACCAGAAGCTCGGGACCCTCCTCCGGTACCGGAAGGAGACCCGCTTTCCATCGGGGTTCATGCTCGCGAGTGTCGGGCTTCGTCACCGGGGGGTGCAGTGGTCCGTCCTCAGGATCGCTCCGGCCGGGCGGACTGGTCAGAAGACGGTCGATCAGTTTCCCGGCGGGGGAAAGGACGAGTCTGGGTGAGTCTGGATCCCCCCCGTTTCGTTTTATGATCCCGTTTCGATGAGCAAGAGATGGATCCAGACTCACCCTGACTCCCCCATGGACAGGACCATTCACCGGGACAACGACCGCGTTCCGGGGCGGGCCGCCGGCTCAACGGGGCGTTCGAGCAGACGACGGGCCGTACCGGGGGGTTCCTGCGTCCGTGACGAAAACAGGGAGACCGACGTCCGGCCGCCGTCACTCCTCCGGTACGAGCGTCCGGACCGTGCAGAAGGTCCCGCAGGCGTCGCAGCTCCCGCTGCACGGCTCCACGTGGATCGTCGCCGAGCAGCGCGGCAGGGCGGCTTCGATCTCGCTCTCGAGCCCGTCCGCGAGCGCGTGCGACTCCTCGACGGTCAGGGTGTGGGCGACGCAGAGGTGAAGGTCAACGAACCGGTCCGGCCCGGAGCGGCGGGTCCGGAGGTCGTGGAACTCGGCGATGTTGTCGCCGTGAGAGTCGATGATTTCGCGGATGGTCGCCTCCTCGTCCTCGGGCAGGCGCTGGTCGACCAGGTTCCCCGAGGCCCGGCGCATCAGGTCGTAGCCGGCCTTCAGGATCACGAGCGCGACCGCGATCGCGATCAGGGCGTCGAGCGCGACGATGCCTGTCAGGAAGAGCGCGATCAGGCCCGCGAAGACCCCGAGCGAGGTGTAGACGTCGGTCCGGAGGTGCCAGGCGTCCGACTCGAGCGCGATCGACTCGGTCTTCTTCGCGACCTGCATCAGCCGGCCCGAGACGTACCAGTTGACCGCGCCCGAGACGGCCATCACGGCCGCGCCGGCGCCGAGCGCCGTGGGCTCAAACCCCTCGCCGCCGGTCAGCAGCTTCCCGGCGGCCTCCCAGACGATCACGACGGCCGCGACCAGGATCAGGGCCCCTTCGACCAGCCCCGAGAGGTCCTCGTAGCTGCCGTGGCCGAAGGCGTGCTCGGCGTCGGGGGGGCGCGCCGAGGCCCTGACCGCGAAGTACGCGATCACGGCCGCGACCAGGTCGATGGCCGAGTGGACCGCCTCGGCGACGATCGCGACCGAGCCTATCGCAAGCCCGACCGCGAGTTTCAGCACGACCAGGAGGGTATTCGAGGCGACCGAGAGGCGGGCCGTCCGCTGCTTCTCGCGGTTCATCGCCTCCCGGTCGTCCATAACCCATGCGATAGGCTACGATCCCCAAAAGGTATTTCGGATCGGGTCGGGACAACGCATATCGGCCCCGCGCGCCCACCTGTCAGGAACACATGGCGACCGGCACCCGCACCCCGATCCTGCTCGCCCTCATAGCCGCCGCCATGTTCGGGGCGAGCGTCCCGTTCGCCCAGCTCCTGCTCGGTTCGGGTTCGATCGAGCCGGTGATGCTCGCCTCCCTCCTCTACATCGGCGGGGGGTCGGCCGTGGTCGCCGCGCGCCTCGTCCGCGGGCGGAAGACGGGCGAGTCCCCGCTCGTCCGCCGCGACTACCCCTGGCTTGTCGGGACCATGCTCACGGGCGGCTTTCTCGCGCCCGTGCTGCTGATGGTCGGGCTCGCCTCCACGCCGGCCGCGACCGCGTCCCTGCTGCTGAACGCCGAGGCCGTTGCCACGGCCCTGATCGCGGCCGTCTTCTTCGGCGAGGTGATCGGCCGGCGGGTCGGGGTCGCGATCGGGTTCATCACGGCCGCGGGGGTGATCCTCTCGCTCGACCCGGACGGCCACTTCGGCCTCTCCCTCGGCGCGCTCGGCGTGGTCGGTGCCTGCGCCCTCTGGGGGTTCGACAACAACTTCTCGCGCCATATCTCGTCCAAGGACCCGTTCGCGATCGGGACCGTGAAGGGGCTCGGCGCCGGTTTGCTCTCGTTTCCGCTCGCCCTCGCTCTCGGCGAGGCGATCCCGCCGCTCGAGATCGCGCTCCCGGCGATCCTCCTCGGCGCGGCCTGCTACGGGGCGAGCATGATCTGCTTCATCCTCGCCCTCCGCTCACTCGGCGCCGCGCGGACGGCCGGCGTCTTCGGCCTCGCCCCGTTCATCGGCACCGGCATCGCGCTCCTGATCGCGCCGGTGGTGCCCGGGTGGCAGTTTATCGCCGCCCTGCCCCTGATGGCCGTGGGGGCCCTGCTGATCGTCCGCGAAGAGCACAACCACGAGCACGCCCACGAGCAGGTGACGCACGCCCACCGGCACCGGCACGACGACCTCCACCACGACCATGCGCACGAGACGGGCGAAGACGCGGAGGTGCATGCCCACATCCATACGCACGAGCCCGTCGAGCATGCGCACGCGCATACGCCGGACATCCATCACCGGCACCGGCACTGAGTGGGAGAGAAGAGAACAGGCGGCCCCCGGGAGGAGCAGGGACCGCAGTCGAAATGGCCGGGCTCAGGGCGTGACCGAGATCTCGACCGAGTAAGGGGTCGCATCGGCGGTCGCGTTCTCCCACGGGCGCGCGTACACGCCCGCGATCTCCTGGAGGCCCGGCGCCACGGCGGTGAGCTCCCAGCGGTGGATGCCGCCGGCCCCGACAACGGGGGCGTTCGCGGCGCCGGGGACGTACTCGTCGAAATCGACGCGGAGCCCGGGCGTCACCGTCAGGTTCCACGAGTAGCCCGTGGACGGGTTCTCGGCGAGCTCGAGGGTGAGGGTGGTGTTGAGGGGTACCGCGATGGTGCTGCCGTTCGTGCTCTTGTTCAGCAGGGGCGGGGTCTCGGCCGTGACTCTCAGTGAGGGTGGCGGGTCGCCGCCCGACGTGCAGCCGGCGACCATAACGGCCGCGGCCACGATCCCGGCGACGAACAGGATCTTCGGCATTCGTGTCATCTCTCTCGCCCCGGTCCGGGGCAGTCTCCTATTCGCAGCACTCATACTTAACTGCTAATATAACTCCGAAAATGTTCGTAGCGATACTGGAGAGGCCGACGCGTTCTCCGCTGGCGGCGCAGGAGAGATCGCCGTCCGGGCCATGCTCACCATCGCCCTCTTCCCGGGGCTCACCGGCTACCGCATCCTCGAGAGGAAGGCGACACCGGGCCCGCCCGGGAGACGGAGAAAGGAGCCGGCAGCCCTGGCCCGTGGTCTCGTAGCAACCACCAGGCGGCGGGCCGTTCCCTCCGTCTCCGCCTGTCCGGTCCCCAGGCGATTGGCGGAGAGCAGAGCGGGTCGCGGGGATCATTTCCGGATATCACCAATTTTTAACTTATCACCACAATTAATTGTGTTTGCCCACCAACCATCAGGGGAGGGAAGGTCCATGCAGGTATCACCGGGGCACAAAGAACGGTGGATGAATGCGGATATCACATTCCATCCGATAGGCGTCATTCATTCCGATCACACCGACCACGACAATACGCCGATACAGGGCATCTTCAACCCCTGTAAGGGGTACGTCGAGGTCTTTCCCGAGTATGCACAGGGACTCTCCGATATCGAGTCGTTCTCCTACCTCTACCTGCTGTACTTCTTCGACCGGGCAACCGGCTTGAACCTGCTCCAGAAACCGTTCCTCGATGGTGAAAAGGAGCGAGGTATCTTTGCCATCCGCCATTTCAACCGGCCAAACCCGATCGGGCTCTCGATCGTCCAGCTCTGCGGCGTGTCTGAGAACATTCTCGAAGTCTCCGGCGTCGACGTGCTCGACGGGACCCCTCTCCTCGATATCAAGCCCTACGTCCGGCAGTTCGATCACCGCGACGAGGTGAAGAGCGGGTGGGTCGACGACAAGCACCTGGACGATATCGCAGAGTGGAACAGCACGCCCCGGGAGCTGAGAAACCGGGAGCGGACCAGGAAGTGAGAGCCCGACACCGCGGGCTCGCGTGCCCGTAGCCCCTGGCTGATGCCGGCTGGTTCCCGGCAGAATGCCGATAGGGGCCCTTTCGCGTACCGTTCCTGCCAACCCCCGATGTACTGACGAACTACGTAGTGGTCAGCTCCACCCTTACCTACCCCCCCTGCGACATCCGCGAGGGACCGGCCCGTGCCGGGGTACTGATTGCTGGAGCGGGGACGGTGCCCCCGATAGAACGATTCGCTGCCGGGCTCGAGGCGCAGTCAGGGGCTACGGTCACGTCCGCCACCGTCTCGCAGGAATGATAGCCGGCTACGATGCACAGCCAGTGAGGAGAGGGGGTCCCCATCGCACGTATTCTTTATACTCGGGCCATAATGGTGGTACAGCGGAGCGGAGCATCTTCGAGGTTCTGTCCCGCGCCCGGTTCCGCTTCAGCCGGGATCGCCGTGTTCCATGGCCGGCGCTCGCCGCGGACCACCAGATCGATAGGAGAGACCGGGGATGACTGAAACACCACCAGCTCGCGTCTCGTTCGGGACGCCCGATATCGGCGGGATGCGACGGGACGGTTTCAGGGCCGTGGACATGCACGTCCACACGCGGTATTCGGATGGCGCCCCGACCCCCCGGCAGATCCTGAGGTACGCAGAGCACCAGAGAATCGGTGTCGCGATCACCGACCATAACGAGATCGGAGCCGTCCGGGAGATACGGGGCTCCCGGACAGACGCCCTGGTCATTCCCGGGATCGAACTCGACTGCGCCGAGGGCCCGCACATCCTCCTCTACTTCTATTCACCGAACGACCTCGTCGACTTCTACGACTGCCATATCAGGGATCGACGTCGAGGGGCGCAGTACATGACCTCCTACCCAACCGCTCGGGAGATCCTCGCCGCTGCGGACGGATACGCCTGCCTGAAGATCGCGGCCCACCCGTTCGGGTATTTCGGCCTCAATCGCGGGATCCTCAAGTGCGACGCCAAAGCTCTCCTTCCCGGCGTCGTTGATCGCCTCGACGGGATCGAGGCGATCTGCGGGGGCATGACACGGGGGGTGAACGAGATGGCTGCAGCGTATGCGGCGCGGTTCAACGTTCCCATTACCGGGGGATCGGACGCCCATATCCTCCAGAACATCGGCAGTGTCGTAACGGGAGTGCGTGCCGACTCCGTCGGAGACTTCCTCGACGGGATCAGGAGGGGCGGGAGTATCGTGATCGGGTCGCCGCCCGGATTCGTCTCGCGGGGCGTGACCGCCGGCGTGATCGCATACCACTATGTGCCCTATTCGGTGACGGCCCTCCACACCCGCATCGGGCCGCACACCACCCGTATCCGGCACTCGATGCAGCGATTCTTCCGGTAGCCCTGAAGCGCGGAGCCGGGTGCGATACAAGGACGGGAAAGACCTCAGAGAAGCGGGGAGAAGAGGCGGGCGACCGACTGCCGGACGCGGTTTCCCCACGGGAGGTTGTCGAGCCGCTCGATCGTGATCGGGCTGCAGACGTCGAGGTCCTTGAGGAACTGCTCTTTCAGGTCCTTCGCAATCGCGGAGTCGTACAAGACCGCGTTCGTCTCGAAGTTGAGGCGGAAGCTCCGCACGTCCCAGTTGGCGCTTCCCACCGATGCGGCGACCTCGTCGGTGACGATGGTCTTGGCATGGATGAAGCCGTTGTCGTAGGTGTACGCCGTCACGCCCGATTCCAGGAGCTGCCTGATGTACCACATCCCAGCCCAGTACACGAAGGGGTGGTCCGGCCGGTCCGGCATCATGATCCGGACATCGACGCCGGAGAGCGCGGCCATGCGGAGCGCGTCGAGCACGCTCTCGTCCGGGATGAAGTAGGGAGTCTGGAGGTACACGGACTCCGTCGCGATGTCGATCATCTTGAGGTACTGCTCCTTGACCGGGTTGAACCCGGTGTCCGGCCCACCGGAGACGATCTGGATCGGGACCCCTGTGCCGCCGGGGATTATCCTGGGGAAATACTTCGGGGTGTACTCAATCTGATCCTCTTGTGCCGCGTAGTTCCAGTCCAGGAAGAACCGTATCTCCGCAGTAAGCGCTGCGTTGCCCTGTACCCGGATGGCGGCGTCCCGCCAGTACCCCCAAACCGGGTCAAGGCCCAGGTAGTCGTCCCCGATGTTGTACCCGCCGATATACGCGGTCTCTCCATCGATGACGGCGATCTTCCGGTGGTTCCGGTAATTGTACCGGAGATTGAAGTACCGGAAGTACGAGGGGAAGAAGAACGCGACCTTGCCGCCGGCCTCCCTGAACTCGTCGAAGAAGCGCCGGGGCAGGCCGGCGCACCCGAGCCCGTCGCAGAGGAGACGGACTTCGACGCCCGCACGGGCGCGCTCGGTGAGCGCGATCCGCATATCGTTCCCGAGCCCGTCGTCCTTCCAGATATAATACTCCAGGTGGATGAAACTGGTTGCCGTGCTGATGTCCGAAAGCAGGGATGCGAACTTCTCCTTGCCGTCGGTGAATACCCGGACCCGGTTGTTCCCCGTCAGGACCGCGTCGTTATTTTTCAGGAGCATCAGCATCATGCGTCGCAATGGCGTGGAGATCTGGTCCTCGAGCTGGAGAGCGGTGCCTTCGTCAGTGAGCGCCGCCTCCTGTGACCTGATGACCTCCTGCAGTTTCTGATCCTGCCCCTTCTTGATCAGGAACATCCTGTTCTTGCGGTACGTCTGTCCAAGGAACAGGTAGAGGATGAACCCCAGGACGGGCAGGAAGACGAGGGCCATCACCCATGCCAGCGTGGCGCTCGGGTTCTTCCGCTCGAAAAAAACGACGATGATGATGAAAACGATATCAATCAATACGATGGTGGGAAGCAGGAAGACCCATAGTAGCTGTCCGATATTTATCATCCGTCCCTGAGCCTCCGATCCCGCATCGCGGTAATGAAATCAAGGATGACTGGAGGCTTAAGAGCTTGCGCCCGACGGTGCCTTAAGAATCTCGAACTCGTTATACACACAATCACCTCTGTGCACACCCGAAGATCCGGTCCGGGAGTAATCGTTCAACAACGGCCGGTGCGGGCTCCTTACGGTTCAGACTGGCATGTGGGTTTGATTCTGTTCTACCAATCGACGACATCGTCCACGGAAACGTGTGCAGCGATACCAGGGACACCCTCGCCGCGATACTACGCAGAGACGATGGCGTCGGGATCGTCAGCCGGCACCGTCTGCACACACCCAGTCTCATCGGGTGTCAAATAATGATGAGACTCTGCGCCTCCGCGATGAGTGCCGTGACAGAAAGGGACGTCACGTCCCCACGACGATCGGCTCGTCGAGGTCGCGGAGCAGGGCAAGGACCGAGAGGGCTGCGAGGTACGAGGTGGCCGGGTTGTCCGGGCTCGGCACGTTCCGGATCCGGATGCAGGCGTCCCCGAAGGCCCCCTCTGCCGAGATCTCGTGGACGTTCCGGTCCACGGCCGGGTCGGCCCAGAGCTCGACCTCGACCTCCCGGCCGGCCGCGAGGGCGAGCGCGGTCGAGACGTTGACGTTCTTGGGATAAGCCTTCACGCACTCGTCCGCCTTTCCTTGAAAGACGAGCGTCCGCTCGGAAAGCGCAAGCCCGAGCGACGCCGGGTTCTTGGTGGTCCTGAGCACGAGCCGGTCGATCCCGCCGATCCGGCCGACCTTGAGGTTGTCCAGGCCCATCACGGCGCCGCTCGGGATGCGGACCTTTCGGCCTGACGCGATCGCCGCCGCGCGGAGCCGCGCGAGGAGCGCGGGATCGGCGAGCGCGCCGACCGACATCACGACCAGGTCCTTCCCGGCTTTGAGCACGGCCTCGCCGTGGGCCCGCACGGCCCCGGCCGATGCGGCCTCGACCACGATGTCTATGTCCGCGCCGACGAACGCCGCGAACGAGGCGTGGGCAGTGCCGCCGCAGCGCGCCGCGAGCTCGCGGGCACGGTGCGGGTCCTGGTCGTAGACGGCCGCAATCACGAAGCCCTCGGCGTGAGCCGCGACCAGGTGGCCGATGTTGCCGCAGCCGAGCAGCCCGACCCGGACCACGGGGAGACGGCGGGGCTCTCCGCTGGCCATCGCCGTACGAGGTCGCTCATCCGCTCCCTCCTGAAGGGCGTCCCGTTCTTCGAACATCGTGAATCCTCGGTGCCGGTCTCGACGTCACCCTAACGGGACAATCTCGCGCTCGTACACCTCGTTCAGCACCTGCCCGAACCCGGTGTACACTGCAGCGAGTCCGGCAATGATCCCCACGTACCCACCGAGAGTCGTGAAGAGCGGGTTCCCCGTGAGATACCCCAGCCCCAGCAGGGCAAAGAGAATGGCCACGACCAGGAAGATGAACTGGAGCGCCCGGTTGTACTTCAGCGTGGCGAGGAACACCACGAAGGCGTAAAGCGTCCACATGAACAGGTACGCGGCCATTGCCGTCGCACTGGGAGCGGCGGCGATCCCGATCGCCGGCAGGATGAGCAGGCCGGTGAAGGAGAGCCAGAAGAAGCCGAAGGTGAAGAACACTGCCGCACCGAACGAATTTCCTTTCCTCCACTCCATGTACCCGGTGATCAACATGGCAAATGACACGTACACGCCCATCATGACAACCATCGCATCCAGCGGGTAATACCCGGCGTTTACCAGGCTCAGCAGGACCGTTGCGATCCCGAACCCGAGCAGGCCGATGGGGCCCGCCGTCGAGGTCGGGTCCATCATCTTAACCCCGGTGTAATGCGGGGTTTCTACAGTTTCACTCATTTCAATCGCATCCATTTCGCTGGAATGATCCTGGACCTTCACCCCGGAGTATTCCGGAGTTCCGGTAGTTTCACTCATCGTAATCGCATTGTTAGCGTTGGTATGACCGGGTGGGGTTCACCGCAATCGGTCAGGGGGAGCGGGGACTGCACCCTTTCCTGCCGCCCCACGGGCTTTTCAGATCTCTGCGCCCTCATCCCCGGGCCCAACCACGTCCCTCTTCCTGGGTCCATGAACGGGGGAGACGTCTCCCCCGCACGGGGAGTTCAGATCGACTATTTTTATTACGCCAGCGCCGGTGCAAAATTGGCGAGGAGCAGGAGCTCTTCGCTGCCGGCGCCGACCGTGTGATGAGTTCGAGGAGGTGTAACGAACGTCTGTCCTGGCCGTACGACGGGGACCTCCCGTTCGTGGAGGAATGAACCCGTGCCCACGATGGCCGCGTTCCACTCCCACTGCGTTTCGTGGTCGTGGTCGGCGAGATCGCAGTTCCGCGAAACCCGGGCGAGGTGGTAGCTGAACGCTCCGCCGGTCTCGTTTCCCGTCACCAGGTCCTTCAGAAAGACCCCGTTCCAGGCCGGGTACGAGTCCCGGGGCTTCTCCATCACCTCGATCTCGAGGCCCGAAAAGAGGAGCGTCCCCTTCTCGAAGCCTTCCGAGATGTCGCGGTGTTCCATGACAGACCCTGTACGTGTCGCTGGAAAAAGGAGGGAGGTTGCTGCACCGAGTCCGATGGTATTACTCGCAGATGACGACGGGCTTGATGACGTCGCCGCCCTTGTTCCTCATCATGGCGAGCGCGTCCTCGATCTTGTCGAGGCCCCGGTAGACCTGGGTCGCCATGAGCGACGGGTCCATGCGCCCGTACGTCACGACGTCGGCGAGCCGCTCCATCCGGACCTTGCCGCCGGGGCAGAGGCCGTTGATGATGTTCTTGTTCGCCATGCCGAAGCCCCATTCCACGCGGGGAATCGGCAGGTAGTCCTTGTCGAACATGCCCTTGCCGAAGTAGTTGTTGTTCGAGATGGTGCCCCCGGCCTTGGCACACTTAATGGCATCTACCAGGATGTCGGGTCCGCCGCCGGAGGTGATGACCGAGTCGACGCCCTTGCCGCCGGTCGCCTTGAGGATCTGCTCGGCGGCGTCGCCGTCCTTGTAACTGATGATATCAGTCGCGCCGTACTTCTTCGCGACCTCGACGGGCTTGGGCCGGGTGCCGACGGCGAAGATCCGCCCGGCGCCGCGCAGCTTCGCGCCGGCGATACCGCAGAGCCCGACGGGCCCGATGCCGAAGACCGCGACCGTGCCGCCGATCGGGATGTTCGCGTTCTCGGCGCCCATGAAGCCCGTGCTGAGCATGTCAGGGATCATGACGGCCGATTCGAGGGACATGCCCTGGGGCAGGAGCGCGAGGTTGGCGTCCGCCTGGTTCACGTGGAAGTATTCGGCGAAGACACCGTCCTTGAAGTTCGAGAACTTCCAGCCGCCGCACGCTCCGGTGGTCTGGGAGGGGAACCCGCGCTGCTCGGCCTCCTCGCCCCAGTCGGGCGTGATGGCCGGCACGATGACCCGGTCGCCGGGCTTGAAGTCCTTGACCTCGCTTCCGACCTCATCGACGATGCCCAGGGCTTCGTGCCCGAGGATCATGTTGTGCCGGTCGCCGATGGCTCCCTCGTAGACGGTGTGGACATCGGAGGTGCACGGCGCGAGGGCGAGCGGCCGGCAGATGGCGTCGTTCGGGCCGCACGTTGGCCTCTCCTTCTCAATCCAGCCGACTTCTCCGATCTTTAACATTGCAAAGCCTTTCATGTTTGTTACCTTCCTGTTTCGTGTATGTTCACTAAGTGGTCGAATAGCGATACTAGCAGACGCGGCCCTTGTCGAGCCCGGTGATCCGGATACCGCCGAACTGGCACTTGTTCCGGATGTTCAGGCCGATCAGCAGCGGCGTGATCTTCTCGATGATGCTCGCCCGCTCGAGGTTGCCGCAGTCGATGACGCGGAGGCCCGGGACCTTCTCGATGAGCGGGGTCACCATGGCCTTGGCGTCCTTGTCGTCGCCGCAGATCAGACAGTCGCAGTCGATCTCCTCGTCGATGACCATCCACCAGGTCTGGCTGATGTTGTTGAACGCGCAGATCACCTTCGCCTCGGGCAGGATCGCCTGCGTACGCTGCGCGGCCGATCCCTCGGGCAGGACCAGGCACATCGTGGCCGAGCCACCGATGGCGGACTCGAGCGGCCCCGTCGCATCGAGCAGGGGCTTGCCCTTCGCGCCCTCCTTGATCGAGAGAAGCGTGTCCTTCTGCGCCGCGAGCGGCACGGTCAGCACCAGGACGTCGGCCTCTTTCGCCGCGTCGGGGTTCGCCATGGCCCGGATGTTCTTGACGTCGCCGAGGATCTCCTTGACCTTCGTGACCGCCGCTTCGGCCTTTTCAAGCGTCCGCGAGCCGATGATCACGTCCTCGCCGGCCTGTACGAACCGGAGGGCAATGCCGAGGCCCTGCCCGCCGGTTCCACCTATAACTCCAATCTTCACACACATCACCTCCTTCTACATAGGAGACTCTAACGGAACTCCTATTTAAAAGCTGGATTTACTGTGGATCCATAAACCCTTCGATTCAAATAGGGGAGCGTTGTGGGTCCGTCGCGAATTTCCCCACGCTCCCTTAATCCGACCGGGTGTACGGCAAAAATCGGTCGGACGGCACGATCCGCGCGGTCGCGCCGGCGAATGTTCGGGACCCGGGCCCGGGGGCGCCCGCCTCAGGCGACCGGGCCGGGGCCCATGCGGAACGTCAGCCCGCAGCCGACATCGTCGGCCGCGCTGGGCAGCCGGGCCAGGTCTTCGAGCACCTCGGAGACGTCGATCATGAACGAGGCGAGCTCGCCCGACGGGAGCTTGAAGACGTAGTGCGAGATCCAGGGAAAGTCGTCGCGGTCCCGGTACCGGAGCGGCGGCACGACCTCGGGCCGCTCGGTCGTCAGCACCCGCAAAAGCATGTCCCGGATATCCGGGTCCGGGAGTTCCGGAAACTCCTCGAAGAGGCGCCGGCCGATCAGCTCCTCGCGATCCATGCGGAGGAGGTCCGCGGTCACCCTGTTGACATCCGTGATGAGGTAGTCACGGCCGCCGTTGACCGGCTGGTAGATCAGGACACCGTTGCAGGTGTCCTCGAAGAAGGACCGGTACCGGGTCTCCAAAAAGTTGCTGACCCGCAGGGCCTCCTCCGTCCGCTTCCGGTCGGTGATGTCAAGAAAGATCCCGTTCCAGACCGTCTCGTTCTTTAGCCGGACGGGGTGGGAGATGCCCTGGATAAACATCTCACCCCCGGTCGGCCTGAGGAACCGGCCCTCGAAGTTCCACGGGACCGTCCGGCGGATCGCGTCCCGGATCGACTCGGCCCACCGCTCCCGGTCCTCGGGGGCGATGCACGCGCTGAACCGCTGGAACCAGGTGTGGAGCGGCTGCGGACTGAGGCCGTAGACGCCCGTGGAACGCTCATCGACGTGGTAGACGCCCCACTCGCCCGAGTCCCTGGCGTAGAACTGGTAGGCGATCCCGGGCAGGTTGCTGGAGATCCCCTCGAGCCGCTCCCGCAGCTCCTTCTCGGCCCGCTTCTTGGCCGTGATGTCCTTGAAGAGGATGGCGTACTCGGTCGGCGGGCCGCCACTGTCGGGCAAGATCGGGGTGAAGACCACCTCGAAGTAGGCGATGCCGCACTTCGTGCTCGGGATCCCCCGCTCCTGCCGAAGCCGGTCGAAGTCGCATGCGAGCTCGGTCTCGGTCGCCCGCCCGTCGCGGATCAGGGACGGGAGCCGGTCCCGGTAACAGGCGATGTCGAAGACGCTCGCGTCCTTCAGGTCGGTGGCCGATCGCACGCCGAGGACCCGCAGCGCGGCGTGGTTCGCGTTCAGGACGGTCCCGTCGGCGGAGAAGAGGATGATCCCGCCCGGGACGGACTCGAAGAGGGTCGCCATCTTCTTCTCCGAGTCCTTCAGGTCGGTCTCGGCCTTCCTGAGCGCGGTGATGTCGTGGACGCTGACCAGGATCTCCAGCCCGGCCGCCGGCGAGACGATCGGCGCGAAATCGACGAGGTAGACCCGGTTTGTCCGCTCGTCGGTCAGCTGCATCTTCTCCTGGTACGCCTCGGACCGGCGGATCCGCTCGACGTTCTGCCGGACCGTCGGGTCAGAGAAGACGGGGAGGTCGAGGTCGAAGATCGGCGCTCCTTCCAGAGTGTGGGAGGGGTTGATGCCGAGGGTGGCGAATAAGCTCGCGTTCGCCATGCTGACCAGGAGGTCGGTGTCCAGGATCACGAGCGCGTTCGGCGTGTTGGCGAAGATCTCGGGCAGGGGCAGGCGCCGGGTCCGCCGGTAGAGCTTCTTCTGGCCGAACCGCTCCATGCTGACGTCGCCGCTCTGCGCGAGGAGATCGAGGTACCTGGCCGCGGTCCTGCGGTCGATCTCAAGGTCACGGGCGATGGTCATGATCGGGATGCCCCGGGGGGCGTGCTGCCGGAGCAGGTCGAGAATCCTGTCGCAGGTCTCCTGGTACGAGGTCGCGTCGTCCGTCACGGGTATCGCCAGCGGGCCTCTTCGCGGTGCGCGGGAAGAGGCCCAAGGAGAGATAGTTCTCGCACGGTATGTGTTTTTCCAATGAGGTCGGCCTGTGTCGGCCGGCAATCAGGGATACGTCCCCTCGCCGGCCGCGAGGACGGCATCGGCCCGGGTCCACCCGCGGTCGCCGTCCGGAAACTCGAGGAGCGCGTGGTCCGTGTAGGTGTTGAAGGTCCAGCCGCCGCGCCACCACTGGTTCGACCCGGCCAGGCGGACCCCGACCGAGACGTTCGCCGGAGTGTCGGCCCGGTAGCAGACGAAGGCGTCGACCGGGTGGCGGTAGCACCTCACCCCCGCCCCCTGCCCGGGAAGGTCGCAGTCCGCGGGGACGAGGTCCAGACCGCCCCCGAGCAGTGGCTCGCGCCCGGCCGGCTCGCGGGTCTCGATGCTCCGGTTCGCCGCGATCCGGGCGCCGAGCAGGTGCGGCATCAACACCGGGGTCATGTCAGAACGGCCGGTGGCCGGCGGCGCCGGCGTGATAGACGGCGGCTCCTCGCCGGGCGCGACTGCTATCGGCGTGCCGCGGTACTCGGGCAGGAACCGTGCGGCCCGGAGCTCGAGGAGCGGCGTCCCGTTCGCCTTGACCACCGTGACGTCCCAGCCCGGCCGGACCCCGTACCCCGTCCCGCTCGCCAGCGCCTCGCCGAGCGCGGACGAGCCGTTCACGGACGGCAGCGGTATTCGGAGAACGAGGTCGTCGACAGGGCGGTCGACGGCGACCGAGAGATCGTACGAATAGTCGTGCCGGAGGGACGGGTCGTCCTCCCCAGGCGGGCCGAGGCACCCGGCGACGAGGAGCGCGGCTCCGATAAGCAGGAGAAGCAGGCGGCGGCTCGTGCCCGTCATACCCGGAACGCTTCCCGGACCGCGAACGCGACGATCACCCGCTCCCGCTCGGGGGGGATTCCGTGCTCGCGGTCCCCTACGAGCCGATTCAGGAGGCGGCTTTACTCCCGGTGGGGGCGGAAGAGGTCGAACCGGGCGGCGACCAGGAGCTTCGGCGTACATGTCATGTGTCCCGGCCCGCTGTGGGGCAGTCTCCTATCTGCAGTGATCATACTTAATCGCTGATACAACTCTGCAGATCGCCGTAGCGATGGACCGGAGGGGGACGGGCTGGCCGTGGCGAAGGACCTCCTCCGGCCGTGCGAGAAGGATCGCGGCGACGGCGGATTAATGCCGTACCAGGCCAATCGAAGAGTGATGGTGATAGCATGAGTCGAGCAGGGATGGTCTTTGCCTGCGCGGTCATCGCCGTTCTGATCGCGGCGGCCGGTTCGGCCGTACCCGCGGCAACGGCCCGGGCCGCGGACATCGTAGCCCCAGACGCCGGCCCGTCCAACCTCAGCCCGGTCGTGCGGGGCACGGTCACGGCCCTCCCGATCGTGATCACGGCGCCCGGGACGTACACGCTCGACCGCGACTATCAGAACCTGGCAGGCACGATCGCGATCGACGTCCGGTGCTCGGACGTCGTGATCGACGGGGCCGGCCATCTTCTCGACGGTGTCGATGGCGCAAACAGCGTCGGGGTCCAGGTACGCGGGAGCGCCGCCCTCTCGGGAGTGACCGTGAAGAACCTCCGGGTCACCGACTGGTGGAAGGGGGTCTCGTTCTCGAACGCCCGGGGCAGGATCGAGGGAGTGACCGCCGCCTCGAACACAGGCCCCGGGATCATCCTCTACTCGGGAGGGGACGGCACGGTCATCACCGGCTGCACGGCCGAGAAGAACGGCCTGGGCGGCTTCTCGATCTCGTACTCCCCCAACGTCCAGCTCTCGTCGTGCACCGCGCGGGAGAACGTCAACGATGGGTTCTACATCTTCGCCTCGAACGGCGCCCGGATCACTGGCGGAACATCGAGTAAAAACACCATGAGCGGGATCGCCCTCAGCGGGTCGAGTGCCGGCCGGATCAGCGGGGCTCTCGTCTCCGGCTGCCAGGTAACGGGTAACGACAACGCCGGCATCTACATGAGCCGCGCCCAGGCCAACACGGTGGTCAACAACCGCTTCGAGAACAGCAGGAATGTTCTTCTCGAAGGCGCCGAGATCGGGGCGAACACCTGGAACACGCCGAAGACAGCCGGCACGAACATCGTCGGCGGGGCGTTTCTCGGCGGCAACTGGTGGTCCGGGTTCTCAGAGACGGTTGCGGACGCGGACGGCGACGGGCTCGCCGACCGAACCTACGCGATCGGCACGGGCAACAGCGACGCCCTCCCCCTCGTCACGAAAGACTTCCTGGTCCGGCCGGGCATGGTGATCACCGTGCCCGGGACGTACACCCTCGACCGGGACATCGACGGTTCCGGGCAGCCGAAGGTGATCGAGATCAGGTGCTCGAACGTCGTGATCAACGGAAACGGTCACCGGATCTCCGGCGGCGGCCAGTTCGAATACTGCGGGATCTACGTCAACAACCCGGCCGGCGCCGTCACGGGGCTCACCATCCGGGACCTCGTCGTCTCGAACTGCTACAACGGCATCTACCTGGTCAATACCGATGCGAGCCGGATCGAGGGGTGCCGGGTCACCGATACCCCCTCGAACGGGATGGGCCTGGTCCTCGCCCAGGGAAGCGACGGCAACACGATCACGGGCAACAGGGTGCTGGCCGGCTCATCCGCCGGGCCGGGCACAAAGGGAGTGATGATCGCCGCGTCGTCGCAGAACACCATCACGAACAACGAGTTCGACAACCCCGTCAACGTACTCTTTAGCGCACCGGCCGGGCCGAATACCTGGAGCGGCGCCATGACCGCCGGCCAGAATATCGTGGGCGGGCCGTCGCTTGGCGGCAACTACTGGGCCGAGCCGGATGGCACGGGCTGGTCGCAGCAGGTCGCGGACGCCAACAACGACGGCATCGGCGACAGCCCCTGCGCGCTCGCCACCGGGAACACCGATACGCTTCCGCTTGTCCGGCCGCGGCCCCGGGCCGACTTCACGGCGACGCCCGTGACGGGAACTGCGCCCCTCTCCGTCCGGTTCACGGACACCTCGACCGGATCCCCGACCTCGTGGGCCTGGTCGTTCGGCGACGGCCAGGCCTCGACCCAGCGCAGCCCGGAGCATACGTACGCCGCTCCCGGCACCTACACCGTCTCCCTGAGGGTCGGCAACGCCGCCGGCCAGTCCGGGACCGAGACCAGGACCGGCATGATCACGGTCCAGTCGCCGTTCTCGGTCGTCTCCGTCACCCCGAAGACCGGAATGCAGGGGTCCACGGTCGCGGTCACAAAACTCGCCGGCAGCGGTTTCCAGGCCGGAGCGACCGTGAAGCTCGCCAGGACGGGCTCGGCCGAGAGTATCCCGGCAACGAACGTGGTCGTGGCCTCGCCGACCACGATCACCTGCCGGTTCGGTCTCCCCATGACGGCCGCGACGGGCACCTGGAACGTGGTCGTGACCAACCCCGGCGGCCAGAGCGCGGCCCTCTCCGGCGGGTTCACCGTCTCCAGGTACGTTCCCGCCGGGACGGGCCTGACGTACACCGGGCAGAAGCTCGTGATCTCCGCACCCGGCTCGTATTACCTGGCCTCCGACGTCTCGAACTGCAACCTGCCGACCTGCATCGAGATCCGGGCCTCGGACGTCGTCTTCGACGGCGCCGGTCGCCTGATCGACGGGCTCGACACCTCCCAGTCGTCCGGAATCTACGTCCACGGCCCGGTCACGCCCGTCTCGAACGTCACCATCCGGAACGTGCGGGTGCAGGACTGGTACTCCGGGATCTTCTTCGACGAAGCCCGGAACTCCCGGATCGAGGCCTCCACACTCTCGAGCAACGGGTTCACCGGGGCCGTCTTCAAGAAGAACGCCGTCGGGAACAGGATCGCGGGCAGCACCATCACCGGCAACAACTACGGCATCATCTTCTCGGAAGGCGCGGACGGCGGCACGGTCTCGACGAACGAGATCCGGCAGAACACCTGCGGGCTGTTCGTCTACCTCTCGGAGGGGATCACGGTCACCGGCAACACGATCGCGGAGAACACCGGCAACGGGCTCAACCTGCACACCTCGGGCGGCGGCTCGATCTACAACAACCAGTTCAGCAACGACCAGAACGTCGTCTTCTACGGCGAGCCCTTCAAGGCGAACGCCTGGTCCGTTTCACCGGGCACTGCGTGGGTACCCGCGAACATCGTGGGCGGCCCCAGGGTCGGCGGCAACTACTGGGCCGGGCCGGACGGCACCGGGTTCTCGCAGACCAACCCCGACGCGAACGGCGACGGCTTCATCGACGTCCCCCTCCAGATCGCCGAGCAGAACACGGACAACTACCCGCTCGCGCAGTACACGGGCTCGTCGTCCCAGCTGACGGCGATCCCCGGCGGGAGCGGGGTGCCGACGGACACGGACGGCGACGGCCTCTGCGACGACGTGAACGGGAACGGCCGGAAGGACTTCTCGGACGTCGTGCTGTACTTCAACCAGGTGGGCTGGATCGCCACGAACGAGCCGGTGTCGTCGTTCGACTTCAACCGCAACGGCCGGATCGACTTCGCCGACACGGTCTGGCTCTTCACCCATATCTGACTTTTTTTCCGGCGGCCGGGGGGCAGCCCACTGCGACGGGGGCGAAAGCGGTAACTTTCCGGCTCAGGCGCGGAACGCCCCCGGATCGCGAACGCGAACTCGAGCGCAATCAGCACGATGATCACCCACTCGAGAAAGTTGCCGTGATCGCGGTTCACCTCGTCCGGGAGCACCCGGTAGTTCTCCCGAACCACGTCGATCTTCCGGTCGACCGAGGTCCGCCAGAGGTCGGCCCTGAGCACGCGGAGGGGGGTCGCGTAGACCCGGGCGTGGTAGACGTCCTCTGTGATCCAAATAAGGCTCTCGATCCCTTCGGCCACCTCGGAGACCTCGGCGACGGTCGCCATGAGCCGGTTCAGGAGGCGGCGGTACTCCCGCCGGCGGCGGAAGCGGCCGACACCGGTCGTCTGCCTCGATGTCGTTGTACATGCGCTGCTTCTGCAGGGTCAGGGCCCGGTCGTAATATCGGAGCTCGAACGCCTGGACGACCGCGTACTCGATCACCTCGACCAGGTCCGCCGGCGGCTCGGGCGCGATGAGAAGGGCTGCGTCCCAGGCGAGCACGGCCCGGTCGTCGACCGCGTACCAGAGGGAGTTGCGGAGCAGGTCCTCGCGGGTTGCGCCCGAGAACGCGACCTCCTCGCCTGCGGGGAGGGCCACCGGGTCGAGGTAGGCCTGGTCGAGGCCCCGCTGCCCCGAGAACGAGAGCGAGACCAAGAGGAACGCGGATGGCGGCGCGGCCGGATCCTCCAGGATGAAGCAGAGGTTGATCGCGCCGATCTCGTAGATCCGGGCGATGGCCGCAAGCGCGTGCGAAGCCCCGTCGACGGTCGTGGCAACGGGTGGGAGCCGGGCCAGGAGGGGCGGGTGCTCGATCCAGATCGACGTCGGACTGACCCGCACGAACGAGGGCCGGGGCCGGGGCGCTCTCGAGGGCCTCGAGGTCGATCTTGCGGCCCGTGTCGTAGACGCGGGAGAATTGGATCGCGTACATGCCCGTCGCCGTGGAATACGGCGAAGGGGGAGATACACCGCTCGACCGGGCAAAGTCAGTCCTTGTCGGGTGGCGCGCCGCCGTAGACGAGCGCGCCGGGGACATTGCACGCCTCGACGCAGCGGCGGCAGAGGTAGCACTCGCCCTTTGAGGCGCCGGGATCGGCCTCGCCCGTGGGGCAGGCCCGCTCGCACCGGCCGCAGGCGACGCAGGCGTCCGTGCGCCGGAGCTTCCACCGGGCCGGGATCGCTGCGGCCTGGAAGAGGGCGCCCAGCGGGCAGATAAGACGGCAGAACGGCCGGTAGAAGAAGAGTGAGACGACGAGGACGGCGACGAAGGCGAGGGACCCGGCCGTGAGCGTCAGCCGGAAGAACTCCGCGAAACCGAAGAGGTCGAGGACGGCCACCCCGGCCCCGATCCCGGCGCCGATGATCAGGAAGAGGACCAGCCCCCGTACCAGGCTCAGCTCACGGATACGCGTGGTCCGGACCTTCGGCACGGGCGCGAGATAGGCGAGCTCCTGCACGGCGCCCACCGGGCAGAGGTACCCGCAGAAGTGCCGCCCGAACAGGAACCCGAGCAGGAGGAGCAGGCCGATCGCGCCCACGGCCCCGAGGAGGCCCGCGCCGACAGGCGTCCCGGCCCGGATTACCAGCTGCTGGAACTGGTGCGGGAGCATCGGCGAGAAGATGGCGAACCCGAGCAGGACCGTCAGGAGGAGCAGGGCGTACCGCAGCCACCGGGAGAAGCGACCGGTCCGCCAGAGGAGGGCCGCGACCACGACGAGCAGGACCGCGTAGACGAGCCCGATCGCCTGGAGCGGGTTCGGACCCGGGCCCACCACGGCAAGAGACCCCCACATACGCCATCATCGACGCCCGGCATGAAAAAGGTGATGGCGGGAGCGCGACACCCTCACGGCGTTCCGAGAGGGACCGTGACGGGCGCGAGCGGCGCTGGCCATCCCCGCCGCCCCTCGCCCGCGGCCCGGACGAGCGCGTCGGCGAACTCCCGCGCCTCGTCCGGGTGCGGCGCGCTGTCGGGGACGGTCACCGCGTACTCAATGACGCAGCCGGCCCGCTCGGTCCCGATCGCGGTGAACCGCTGGAACCCGAGGTGCACGACCGCGTTCCTGTACGCTTCCGCGTGCTCCGCCGAGCCGAGGTGGATCGACGGCGGCAGCCGGACGTACCGGAGCCCGCGCCCTTCAGCCACGGACCGGTACTCGAAGGCGTAGTCGATCCCTCCGGCCTCAAGAAGGGAGAGGAGGAAGACCGATCCGTCCCGGATCGCGATCTTCCCGCCAGGCGCCGGCCGGACCACCTCGGGGAGGACCACCTCGAGCCTGGTGCCGTTCGCTACCGGCGCGATCGGGGGCGCGAGGTGGTCGCCGAGGACCGGCCCGAAGACGGGCGAGCCCGCCTCCCGCTCGGCGAGGAGGAGGAGGAGCATGGCCCGGTACCCGGCCGCGTCGAGCATCGGGTTCGAGCACCCGACCCGGACATCGGGCCGGGCGAGGACCCCGGGCCAGTTCGCCTCCCCGATCTCGTCAGCATACCGGCTCCTGTTGGTGTACGCGATCACCATCTCGGTCGTGCCGAAGGTCGTGTACGCGGGGGTGAAGCCGGTCATCAGGTCCGGCACCAGGGAGGCGTCAGCGACTGCGACCACGTCGACCGGCCGGTCCAGGTCGGTCACCTGCCGGATCGCCTGGATCGAGCCGTGCCCCTCGACCCGGAGGTCGACGTCGGGGTGGGCTGATTCGTACTCCGCTTCGAACCCGGCGAGCGGGTCCACGAGCGAGCCCGCGACCATCACCGTCACCGGCGTCTTCGCCGGCGGCGTCGTCGCGCACCCGGCCCCCAGGACGAGGAGGGCGAGCAGGGCCAGCGCGGCGGCCTGCGTCACCGGACCTCGATCCGGTCGACCCACTTCACCCACCCCGAACCTTCGGTGACCACGGGAGAGCCGGCCGGGTCCAGGACCGCGATCCGCAACGGGCCGCCCTGCTCCTTCGAGAGCGCGGTCCCGTTCTGCTCGTACATCAGGACCGGCACGATCGCCGGAGGGTCCGCGAGCTCCTTCAGCTCGGGCGAGAAGACAACGAAGCCCTTCCCGTCCACCCGGTCCCGGTCGAGGACCCACATGTAGCCGTCGGGGGCGTGGACCCGCATGGTCTGGTTCGGGCCCATCCCACCGACCTGGTCGGCGAGGGTGCTGAGCGCGACGCCCCTGATGCTGAAGGGGCCGTACCGGATCCCGGTCGTCGAGACTGCGCCGCCGACACCGGTGACCGACGGGAGCGCGAGAACGTCGGCGTAATCGAGCGTGACGTTCGTCGCTCCGATCAACGTGAGGGTCGCGTTCGGGGCCGGGGCAGACGTCTCCCCCGGTGAGGTGCAGCCCGCCGCCAGGAGGGCGGCGAGCACGGCGAGGGCGACGACGAGGGCCCGGCGCACATCACCGCCTCCGGAGGAGGAGGAGAGCCCCGCCGAGGCCGCCGAGGGCGAGCGGCACGAGCCCGCCGGCCGTCGTCGGCGAGGGTGACGGAGCGGCCGTGGTCGCATTCGCGTCCGCGAGGGACTTCACGGGCGCGTGCCGGTCGCCTGCGTACCCGCCGCGGTAGACCCGGACCTCCGAGATCCATTTAACCGAGATGCCGGACGTGGACGGGAGGAGGTCGCTGTAGAAGTATTGTGCGTTCTCCGGGAGAGTGACGCGCATGTCCTCGTTGCCGAAGACGTGGAGGCCCTCGGGGTTCGTCGAGGTGTCCGCGAAGAAGACGAGCCGCATGCCCGTGTAGAAGTCAGGCGGGTACCCGGTGCCCTGCGTCTCGCCCGACGCGACATCGTCGCCGTTGTACCAGGCGACAACGAGCGGGCCCTGCCGCGCCAACGGGCGGACCAGGGTCTCGTAGCCGTAGACGACGTTGTAGCCGTCGACGGCCGCGATCATGGCCTCGTCGCCGGGCGCGAGGCCGCCGACGAGGCCGCAGATCGACGCGACGTCCGTGCCCTTCAGGGCGCCCCGGTCCTTGAAGTTCACCGTCTCGTTCGGGTCCCACTTGTCGCCCTCGAAGACGGGGCCCTGGTGGTAGTAGTGGGTGACTCCGTCGCCGAGCACGGGCAGGTTCGCCTCGAGCCAGCGGCAGTCGACGGTGGTCGTGTTCAGCACAGTCGTGCCGTCGGGCCCGATCTCGGTCACGGTGAGCGAGGTGGTCGGGTCGGCGAGCGCCGGTGCAGCTGCGAAAGCCAGCAGGGCGATGAGGGCGGCCAGGATGACGGCCGCCGGGTGGTTTGGATAGGATCGTGTCAGCAGGATCACCTCAGGTGAAGAAAGGGTCTATCAGGCGGGCGATCGCCTTCATGAACGCCCAGAGTCCCCCGAGCGGGGAGGCGGGCGAGACGATCACCGCGGACCTGCGGGGTTCCGATGTGACCGCCGGTCCGTTCCCGCTCTCGCGGACCTGGAACGAGAGCGTGAACGAGAGCGAGCGGGTCGAGGCCCGGTCGTCTTGCGGGGTCGTCGTCGAGAGTGACGGCGCGATGGCTGGTGTCGGGGACGGCGGGGCCGTGACGGCCGGCAACACCGCGACCAGCTCGGTCGCGGTCGCCGCAACCGTCGGCGTCGGCGTCGGCGTCGGCGTCTCGGTAACCGTCACGTCCTCCTCGAAGTCGGTCGTGTAGTCGAGCCCGGTCGAGACCGAGTAGTCGTATGTGTGGTCGTATCCCGTTGCGGTGGGGACCGGAGACTCCGGCGGGGACGTAGTAGCGTTGGCGGTCGCGTTGGCGTCCGGAGCCGTAGTCAGCACGGTCGTAGTGCCGGCGGTTCCGGCGTCCGCGGTCGGCGGCGCGGTCGTCGCCGTCGTTCCCGCCGTCGCGGTCGCCGTTGGTCTCGTTGTCGTGACGACCGATCCGCCGTCGTCGTACGGGGCCGTCACGACGCTTTCGACGGTTGCGACAGTCCCGGGCGGGGCGGTCGATGCTGTTGCGACCCCGGTCCCGGCGGAGACCGTGGGCTGGACCGACGGGACAGGGGTGCTGCCCGTCGGTGTCGCGGGCGAGGTGGTCGCGCTCGCAGTCCCCTGGGGAGTCGCCTGCGCGGTCGTCGTCGGAGACTTCGCCGGGGTGACGGCGGCTGTTGTCGTCGGCCGGGGCGTCGCTGTGGTCGCCGCGGTCGTCGCCGCAGGCTGAGTCGAGAGGATCCGGAGTTCGCTCACGGACTGGACCGAGAGCCCGGTCGTGGTCGGGTAGACCCCGTTGAAGAAGTGCCACTCGTTCGACGGCATCGAGGCCTTCATGTCGGCGTTGCCGAAGACGTGCTTACCCCAGGGGTTCGTCGAGGTGTCTGCGAAGAAGACAAGCCGCATGCCCGTCGAGTACGACGGGACGTAGCCCTCGCCGGCCTTGAACCAGGTCAGGACCATCTGCCCCTGCCGGGCGGAGGGCGAGTATACGCTCCCGTACGAGAACCGCTTCGAGAAGCCGTCGCTGGAGCGCACAAGGAGCGCGTCCCCGGACGACATCCCGCCCGCGAGCCCGCAGAGGTCGCGGAGGGCGGTTCCCCTGACGGCGCCCATGTCCTTGTCCTCGACGTTCTTCGACTCGGTCGGGTCCCAGAGGTCCGCGTCGTCGAAAGTCGGGCCCTGGTGGTAGTAGTGGGTCGAGCCGTCGCCCTTCACGGGCAGGTTCGCCTCGAGCCAGCGGTAGTCCACCGTCCGCTCGGCGATCACGGTCGTGCCGTCGGCCGCGAGCTTCACCACATGGAGATCGGTCGAGGCCCCCGATGCCGCGCCGGCCAGCAGGGCGAGACAGAGAAGAAGACCGCAGATGCGGAGCAGAGAAAGGGAGCGGGGGAGGAGGGTGTGGAGCTCCATCGCCTCCCCGCTACTGGACTGTGACGTAGTTCACCCGCTCCACGGTCTCGGTTGTGCCGTCCGTGTAGGTGATCTTCACGAGCGGCGTGTACGTGCCGGACTTGGGGTAGAAGAACGCCGGGTTGGTGTTTCGCAAGTTCCACGTGTTGTAGTGGCCGTCCCTGTCGAAGGTCCACCAGGCCGACCGGATGGTCTTGCCGGGGGCCGGGGCCAGGGCGAACCGGATCATGGCCGACTTTCTGACCGGGTTCGGGGCGGCCGTGAACGACGCCACGCCCGATGGAGCCGGCGTCGTCGTGGTCGTCACGGTGGGCTGAACGCCTGTGCCCTGTGCGAACTCGACGTAGTTGAGGTTCAGCCGCTCCGACAGGAAGACGAGCTTGACCTGGTGCGTCCCGGTTGTGAGGGCCACCGGGAGCGTGAAGGACCTGAACGTCCCGAACGAACCGGTGGGGCCAACCTGGGCCGTCCCGACCTTCGCGCCGTCAACGTAGACCTCGACGGGCTTGCTCGCCGAATCGGGGTTAGCGGCGCGGAACGTGGCCGTGTACTGCCCGTCCTTCGTCACCTGGACCGTGTAGACGAGCCACTCGCCCGTGCGGATCCAGCCGACGTTGTAGGACGCCTCGCTCGCCGTGTACTCGATGTCGACCGGCTCGGAGGTGCGGTACGCGCGGCCCTCGTTGGCGGGTGTTGTGTCGTAGTACGCCGCGTCGGTGCCACTCCGGTCGAAGTTCTCGGCCTGGACGCGGCCGGGGATGGTGTTACCAGGGCCGAACGGCACCGTCTGGAGCAGGGGCTGGCCTGTCGTGACGGTCGGCGTCGGCGTTGGTGCCAGGCCGGCCGAGAGGCTGAGCCAGTCGAGGTTGATCCGCTCGACGCCCTCGAACGCGAGGGTCACGACGTGCCGCCCGGGGGTGATGGTGAGCGGTGTCGCTGCGGTGAAGTCCCTGAACGAGGTCCAGGCGCCGGTCCCGCCGATCGAGACCTGGCCGGCTCTGACGCCGTCGAGGTAGACCGTCACGGCCTTCGCGGCCGGATCGGGGTTCGCCGCCCGGAGGGTCAGGGTGAAGGTGCCGGCGATGGTCGTGTCGACCGAGTACTTCAGGTGCTCGCCGGCACGGATGTACGCGACGTTCGTCACGCCGTTCACGGTCTCGATGTCGACCCCCTCACCGGGGCGCATGTTGTTGTTACCGAGGTTCCGCGGCTCGACGTCGTGGTAGGCGACGCCCTCGCCGCCCGCGTCGAAGTGCTCCGCCTCGATCCGGGTCGATGGCACGTGCGGCCCGGAGAACGGACCTCCCGTCTCCGGCGTCGCGTCCGGCGTGACCGTGGGCGTCGGCGTGACATCGCCGCCCGTGAAGACGAGGTCGACCGGGATCGTCTCGCCCTTCGCCGGGTACTGCGTGATGGTGAAGACCGCGTCGGCGTAGCCCGTGAGGTTCGCCACGATCGTCTTCATGGGCGTACCCGTCAGCGCAACGCTGACGTTCAGCGGGCCGGCAATCGTGTTGCCGGCCGAGAACCTGGTCCCCGAGATGTCCTCGAGGAAGATCTCGGCGCCGGACGGCGTCGTGCTGACCAGGAAGAACCCGGTGTCGCCGCCGACGACCGGCGGTTCCCCGACACCCTCGAGCGAGATCTCGGCGACCTTCGCCACCGAGAGGTGCGGCGGGACGGCGGCGCCGACGAGCCGGAGCGGCCACATCGTCTCGGCAAGGGGCGCGCCGTTCAGGCGGTCGGCGATGATGAAGTCCCCGCTCCGCGCGGCCTGGATCGATCCGAGGCTCTTGTTGTAGCCGTCGACGGCCGTGACCCGGATCGTGTAGTTCGTCGCCGCGAGGGCGTCGTTGAAGGAGGACGCGTCGGCATCATCGACGATGCCGGCGAACCGCCAGAGCGGGATCCCGGACCAGGTGCCCGAGACGTCCGTGAACTCGACGCGGTCGGCCGAGGCGTCGAAGTCGGCCTTCGCGAACGACGCGTTCCGCGCGCCGTTGAGCGCGAGGGAGAAGTCCGCGTCGTTCGCGACAAAGACCCGGACCCGGACCACGGCCGATGCCGCGTCGAGGCCCGCGCCCTTGACGCCGAAGTAGAAGACGAGCTGGTCGCCGTTCTTTACCGGCTGGACGCTGATCCCCTGGTCGGCCGAGTAGTCGTTCATGGCCGCGCCGTTCAGGGTGTAGGCCCAGGCCGTGTTCTCGGTCTTGTTGAAGTCGAAGGTCGAGACCCCGTCGAGCAGGAACGTGCCCATGGCCGACCACTTCTTGTCGGTCGCGTTGTACGTGAAGCCGCCCTGTCCAGCCGCGGCCTGGAGCGCGCCGTGGACGGTCAGGTTGTTGACGGGGATGGTCGCGCCCGAGTTGTAGGCGTACGCCCCGAAGGTGCCGGCCGTGAGGGTGACGGAGCCGTCATAGACTGTCGTCTGATCCCGGATGTGGACCCGGGCCCGGATCACGGCGACGGCGTCCTCATAGGCGCCGCCCTTGGTGCCGTACCAGAACTCGACCAGGTCGCCGTTGGCGAGCCGGTAGACGCTGATCCCCTCGGTCGAGGAGAAGTCGTTCTTCACCACGCCGTTGACGCGGTAGGCCCACGCCCGGTTGGTGTTGGAGTCGAGGTTAAAGCCGCCGGCACCGTCGAGCAGCATGGTGCCCATGGTGCCCATCTTCTTGTCGGTCACGTTGTAGCCGAAACCGCCGGCCTTTGCGGCGAGCTCGAGCGCGCCGTTCGGGGTCAGGTTCTGGACCTGGTAGGTCGAGCCGGAGTTGTAGGCTGTGCACGCAAAGGTGCCGTCCTTCAGATCGAGGTTGCCATCAAAGAGGACGGACGCTCCCGTCGTCGGGGTGGTCGTCGTCGGGGTCGGCGACAGGGGAAGGTTCGTCAGCCGGATCTCGACCACGTTCCCGACCGAATTACCGCCGGTCGCGTTCGCGCCGACGATCTTGAGCGGCCAGAGCTTCTTGCCGTTGATCTCCTCGGGGAGGGCGTTGCCGTTCATCTTCGACGCGACCAGGTAGTTGGCGGAGCGCTTGATCTCCTGGCTCGTGAAGGTCCGGCTGTACCCGTCGGACGCGACTACGGTGACGCTGTAGCCCTGGTCGGCCAGGGTGTCGTTGTACGCGCCGGAGAGGTCCTCGTGGCCGACCTGGTCGTCAACGAGGCCGATCAGGCGCCAGAGGGGCATCCCCGCCCATTGCACGCCGTTCGCGTCGGTGTAACTTCCCGAGTGGCCGCAGGCGATCCCCTGGGCGAAGTAATCGCTCGTCACGGAGACGTTCGTGTACCCCGAGAGCTTCAGCGTCCAGGGCTTATCGCCGGCCGGCGGCGCGATCGGGAGGTCCGTGAGCCGGATCTCGGCGATGTTGCCGATGGACTTGCCTCCGGTTGCGCTGGTCCCGACGAGCTTGAGCGGCCAGTAGTACTTGCCGTTGACCTGCTCGGGCAGCGCGCTGCCGTTCATGAGGCACGCGACCAGGAAGGTGGGATCGGGGATCTCCTCGTTCTGAGTGGGCCGCCGGACCTCCTGGCTCGTGAAGGTCTTGCTGTACCCGTCGGACGCGATCACCGTGACGTTGTAGCCAAGGTCGGCCAGGGTCTCGTTGTATGCGCCGATCAGCACCTCGTGGCCGAGCTGGTCGTCGACCAGGCCGATCAGGCGCCAGAGGGGCATGCCCATCCACTCGACGCCGTTCGCGTCGGTGTACGACTTGGTGTGCCCGCCGCAGGACAGCCCCTCGTAGAAGTAGTCGCTCGTGACCGTGAAGTCCGTGTACCCGGACATCTTCAGGGTCCACGGCAGGACATCACCTGTCTGCGTCGTGGTCGCGCTCGGGGTCACGGTCGTCGTCGGTACGGGCGTCACGGTCGTTATGGGCACGCCGTCGAGCCGGATCTCGGTGATGTTGCCGACCGACTTGCCGCCCGTCGCGTTGACGCCGACGAGCCGGAGCGGCCAGATACTCTTGGTGCCGATCTCGGCCGGGAGCGGAGCCCCGTTAAGGGTGTTCGCGACGATGTAGTTCGAGTTGAACGCGACCTCGGCGCTCGTGAATGTCCTGCTGTACCCGTCGGCCGCGATAACGGTGATGGTGTAGCCCGGGTCAAGGAGCGTCCGGTTGAAGGCGGCCGGCCCGTGATCGTTGTCGTCGTCCACGTATCCGACGAGCCGCCAGAGGGGCATGCCCTCCCAGGCGCCGTTCGCATCCGTGTAACTGGCGCGGTGGCCGGCCCACCCGAGGCCCTGCTCGAAGTAGGACTTGGGGATGTCGCGCTTGATGGACCCGTTCAGCAGGATGGTCCAGTCGGTCGACGGGGCCGGGTAGATCTCGACCTTCGCGACGTTCCTGTTCGAGAGCTGGGCGGCCGACGGCAGGTTGTCCTTGCCGCCGTACCAGCCCCAGTATTTCTCGTCCAGGGTCTGGCGCATGTCCTCGTGGCCGAAGACGTTGAGCCCGTAGGGGTTCGTCGAGTTGTCGGCCCCGAAGAAGAGGCGGAGGCCGTTCTGGTAGCCGTAGCCCTCGCGGGCCGTCCACCAGGCGAGGATGGGCGGGCCCTGCCGCGGCAGGGGGGTGACGACATTGTCATACCCGAGCCGGATCGAGAAACCGTCGCTCGCGGATATCTTCACCTCGCCGCCGGGTTGCATGCCCCCGACGAGATTGCAGAGGTCCTTGAGGTAGGTCCCCTTGATGGTCTCGTTCACCTTGTCGAGGTTGTTGTCCTCGGCCGGGTTCCACTTGGCCGGGTCGGAAGCCGTGGCTTCCACGATGGGCCCCTGGAAGAGGTACGGCGTGACTCCGTCCCCGAAGACGGGGAGGTTGCTCTCCATCCAGGTGACGTCGTGGGTCACCTGGGACGCGACGGTGGTGCCGTCGCTGTCGTAGCGGATCACCTGCACCTGGGTCGTCTGCGCGGCCACCGGGGCGGCCACGAGCAGAACGAGTACCAGGAACAGCAGAATGTTGGTCGGTCTCATCGAAGATCTCCTGAAGGCGCGGCCGTACGGGGACGGCCGGGGCAAAGGTAACCGAAGATCTTCCGATGGATTGAGGTAAATAGGTTGTTGTTTCTCTTTAAGGTTAATCAAATTAAATTAATCAACTTGACGCGGGTCAGAGCGCGTTGAAGAGCGCGACCACGTCCGCGAAGTCGATCCGGCCGTTCCCGTTGCAGTCGAAGAGCGGAACGGGCTCGTTCGCGGCGATCCACGACATCTGGTTGAAGTAGAGGACGACGTCCGCGAAGTCCTTCCTCCCGTTGCCGTTGACGTCCTCGTACAGCCCGTCGCCGTCCGTGTCCGTCGGCGCATCGGGGCTGCCGGGGAGTGCGAGCGCCCGCGGGGCGGGATAGACTTCGAGGCGCGCGATGGTCCCGACAGAGAGGCCCGCTGCCGACGGGTAGGCGATCCCGTCGGAGTAGAAATGGTGCCAGTACGCCGGCGCGAGGCACTGTCGCATGTCCTCGTTGCCGAAGACGTGGAGACCGTCCGCCAGGAAGAAGAGGCGCATGCCGTTCTGATAGCCGTAGCCCTCGCGGGC
>CAYWVY010000020.1:30222-32396 GCA_964461885.1 uncultured Methanospirillum sp.
CGTCCGCCAGGAAGAAGAGGCGCATGCCGTTCTGATAGCCGTAGCCCTCGCGGGCCGTCCACCAGGCAAGGACGGGCGGGCCCTGTCGGGCCGGCGGCGCATAGACGTTGGTGTAGTTCAGCCGCTTGCGGAACCCGTCCGCGGCCCGAACCTGGACCTCGTCACCGGGGTGCATGCCGCCGACGAGTTCGACGAGATCGTGGATCGCGGTCCCCTTCACGGTCTCGGTGATCTTCGCCGTGTTCACGTTCTCGGCCGGGTTCCAGAGATCGGCGGGGTCGAAGGTCGGACCCTGGAAGGAGTAGGGGGTGACCCCGTCGCCCATCACGGGCAGGTTCGCCTCCATCCACGAGACGCTGACGGTCTCCGACGCCGCGACGGTCGTGTTGTCCCAGCCGTACCGGACGACCTCGAGGGTGGTGGTTTGCGCTGCCGCCGCGGGCAGGGCCAGAGCCAGCAGCACGACCAGCGCGGCGAGCATGATCCCGGTGCGTCCTTTCGTCATGCAGACGCGTACGCGGTCGCCGGCATTAAATGATTCCGGTTTATCGCGAGAGTCAATCAAGTACACTTAACCCATTCCATCATCAATCATGAAAACGGACCTGATCGCGATTGCAGGGCGTATCGGGCACGTCTTCCAGCACCGCGGCGCGGGGGCTCCGGCTCGACAAACTCCTCCCGGTCGACCTCGCCGGCGGCGTTTCCGGTGCCCTCACTCTCGCCGAGGTCGTCGAGACCGTCCGGCTGACCATCACCCTCAATCGCACCGTGGTGGAGATCACGATCCGCTCGCTCTAACGTCTCCCTCACGACCACCTTCTTCGCGGCCCTTATCCCGCTCCCGCTCGGAGCGTTCATCTACTTCCGGGAATTCCACGGCAAGCAGGCGGTGATCAACACCCTCTCGACCCTCTACGCGATGCCCACGGTGATCATCGGACTCGTGGCCTTCCTCCTCCTCTCGAGAAACGGCCCGTTCGGGTTCCTGGGGTTCCTCTTCACGCCGGGGGGCATGATCGTGGCCCAGACGACCCTGATCATCCCCCTCATCACGGACCTCACCATTGCGGCCATGAGCACCATCGAGCGGGAGATGCGCCATACGATCGTCTCCCAGGGCGTGAGCCTGTTCCAGTCGATCTGGGCCGTACTGCGGGAGGTGAAGTACGGGGTCCTCACCGCCGTCCTGATCGGGTTCGGGCGTGCCATCGCCACGTTCGTGGGAATAGAGAACATCCACCGCGGCCGGGTCGTGTCGCGGGGGGACCTGGCCGCGGTAGAGGTGGCGGGGCATACCATCCTGTCGAAGACCGAGCCCCCCGCCGGTTCAGACGAGGTGGACGTCCTCGTCAGGGGAGAAGACATCGAACTCCTGCGCCAGGAGCCGGCCGGCGCCCTCCTTCGGAACCGGCTCCCCTGCAGGATCGCCGGTATCGAGTTGATCGGTCCCTATGTTCGCATGGAGGTGGACTGCACGGGATTCTCGCTCTCGGTCGGGATGGCGGCCCGGCTGGCGGTGGAGCGGGAGTTCGACACGGAGATGGAGGCCCTGGTCACTTTCCGGCTACGGGCCGTTCACCTCCTGCCCGCGAAGACGCTGCGGCAGGACGGATCCGTCGCGATCGGGATCCTGCCGTCCTTCATCGGCCACTCTGCTCGACGATCCCCGTGCTGTTCGAGGCCGAAACAGCCGGCGCAGTCCGCGATTCGCCGTCATCGACCAGCACCTTTCGGCCGTTCGTCGTTACGCCGACGACTGGGCCACTCCGGACTCTGCCTCGTCCGTCGCACCAGGCACCCCGCTCGTTCGATCGCGACGACCGCCACCATCATCGGCCGCCTGTTCGCGCGGACCCGCTCAGGATCCTCGCCCGGGCACCCTGCAGGAGGTTGTATCCCTGGCCGGGGTTGCCATCGCCGGAGATGCCCGGGCGGCATCGAACTCGAACCATCGAACCGAGGCGAGCCTGCGTAACCTCATCGGGATTGCCCCTCGAATGAACGAGATGGTATGCCCGGGTATCCCGGGAGGGCTCGGACCCGAACGGCACCGGTTCGTCGTCGCCAATTGTTAAACAAATATATTAAATAGTTTCAGGAGATACAATCTAATTATAACGGAGGTTGTCGTTAGTCATGACTCCAGAGGAATACAGGAACATCATCACGGA
>CAYWVY010000021.1:0-32349 GCA_964461885.1 uncultured Methanospirillum sp.
TGGTGGGCGCGATGGTCGGCGCGGTGGTGGGCGCGATGGTCGGCGCGGTGGTTGGTTTCGCCGTGGTCGGAGTGGGTGTTGCCACGGTTGTCACGGGCGTTGATGTCGCGCGAAGGATCTCGACCGAATCGAGGGCTATGCCACCGTTGAGATACGTGAGCCGGATCACATGCGTGCCGGCCGAGAGCGTGAGCGATTCCGAGACCGATGTGAAGATATCGTAACTACCGGTATGCGGCACCTCCACCGTGCAACCCGGAAGCCCGTCAACGGTCAGGGCAATCTTCTGCCCTGCCTCCGGCGAGCCGGCGCGGAAGGTCGCGATGTAACTACCGGCCGAGGCAACCTGTACGGTATACTCCGTCCATTCGCCGTCGTAGATCCAGCTGATGCACGTGACGCCGTTGCTTTTCGCAACGTCGACACCTTCGTTCAGCCGTCCGGCGCCGCCAGTGTTCGTGGTCGTGGTGTCGCTGTAGGCAACACCGGCACCACCATTATCATAATCTTCGGCTTCGATCATGCCAGGAACGGTGTGCGGTCCATTATAAACGGTCTGACCTGACGTTGTTGGCGCGATGGTCGGCGCGGTGGTTGGTTTCGCCGTGGTCGGAGTGGGTGTTGCCACGGTTGTCACGGGCGTTGATGTCGCGCGAAGGATCTCGACCGAATCGAGGGCTATGCCACCGTTGAGATACGTGAGCCGGATCACATGCGTGCCGGCCGAGAGCGTGAGCGATTCCGAGACCGATGTGAAGATATCGTAACTACCGGTATGCGGCACCTCCACCGTGCAACCCGGAAGCCCGTCAACGGTCAGGGCAATCTTCTGCCCTGCCTCCGGCGAGCCGGCGCGGAAGGTCGCGATGTAACTACCGGCCGAGGCAACCTGTACGGTATACTCCGTCCATTCGCCGTCGTAGATCCAGCTGATGCACGTGACGCCGTTGCTTTTCGCAACGTCGACACCTTCGTTCAGCCGTCCGGCGCCGCCAGTGTTCGTGGTCGTGGTGTCGCTGTAGGCAACACCGGCACCACCATTATCATAATCTTCTGCTTGGAGTCGGCCGGGAATTATGTGCGGGCCATTATACGCGGTCTGGACCTCTGCGGCAGTGACTGCTCCTGCGAGCCCGATCAGCAGTAGTGCACATATTGCTGTGATTAATGCTCGTTGTACATTCATTTGAACACCTCCCATTGATGGGGGTCTTGCTATGCACTTGTGCAAGGCAATGTCTTCGAATATAGGTTTTAATCATATTTAGATTTTATCATTTGGAGTAGTCTTAATAATTGCTTCAAAATGGATCTTGTCGCAATTCTTTCGTTTTTAACAAATTTTTAACAAGAAGGTTTGAATTGGCTGATGTTATCGGCATGCTACAGGGTGATTCTATTCAGGATCGAAGGATAGCGAGTAAGCCAGTGCTTGACTATGGGGAGTTAGACGGATATCATCGCCCGGTTCCTTAAAACTGCCACGACTACGATAAATCATAAAATCCCATAGTGAAAGGGATTTATTGGTTCTTCCCTCATGAAGGCAGCTAAGTGAGTTCGCAATAACGATCGAGAAGAAGGATCCCAGTCTTTCCTTCCGTGCGGTATCAACGCCGGAAAATGAAGCTCCGCTGCTCCTACGGACAATTTTTATCCAGTGGTTGTGATAGCTTATTCCAGTTTCTGAAGACGATGACCATATGGATTGAGAAAATCCTGGTTAACTGAGAAAGACGACCGAGTGGCGATTCGGGGGACCAACCGATACGGAGACATAACAGAGCAACCAGTTGATCGGCTGGTTACCATCTCACCCCCATGCGATGCTCTTCGCTGGTTTGCTGGAGGCCCATAACCTCGTACAAGATGGAACATAACGGAAAAGCATAAGAACCAGGGTGGGTACCAAAGGTGATAGATATGAGCACGAAACTGACCATCGCTTCCGTGGTATTCACCACATGGATGATGGTAATCATCGCGTTCATGCTGTTCATTCGTACGTTCGACCTTGGGATATTCTTTGTCTTGACCCTGGTTGGTCTCCTTGTCGTCGTTATTCTGATAGACACCTCCTCGATGCAGCCAAAGTACCTGCGAAGGATGAATTATTTGCTTGTTGCAGCATTCCTCATCTTTATCTACATCGTTGCTGACCGAATCGTGGGAGTTATCGTTCAGTGACCTCCTCTATGATGACCACGATCCCGAAGTCACCTCTCCGACTGAGGTGGTTCATAGCGATCGTTCTCCTGGTGGTGATGGTCACTCTTCCGAGCTCGAGCGCAGTGGATCCATTACTCTATTCCGCGAGGAATGAGTCTACAACCGTCTTTCATCAAGATCTGTTAATCACGGGTGACACAAGTCGGAGCGATGCCTCACGTGTCATCCAGGAATGGTCGGCGAGCCTGAACCTGAGTGCCCAGATCCTCCACAATATCAGGATCAGGGACCTTGACCTGGCAGAGAGCGACTTTCAGGCGTACAACGAGTCAGGACAGGCCCTCCGTCTCCTCGTTATCCATCTTGATCTGGGTGAGACCGAGATAGCGATCGTGAAAAACGCTAACCAAGACAATATCATCTCGCTCAAGGATCTTCAGAGCCAGGTAAAAGAGTTCGACGCTCTTGCGGATAAAGAGGGAACGCGCTTCGATCAGAGAAATATTTCGAGCCTGAAGGCGGTCGAGCTTCAGAGTGAAGACCTCCGCACCAACATCCGAAAAAATTACGATGGGTATGTAGAGCGCTCCGGCAGGATTATCAGTATATCTAAGAGATTTGGTCTTGATACGTCCGCCTTCGAGCAGTCAGTAACTGATTTCACCGCTATCATGACCGAGATCGACGCTGTGCACGATGAGCGCTCTACCTTGATCCAGGATCTGATACAGAGAATCCGTGACGCCAGCAATGCCGCGGGTGCGGACGAAACCGTATCCACCATTCATCTTGAGATCCTTCCCGACCATGGAGTGTATGGCGATACGCTCCAGATGATGGGCACCGTGGGCGCCACTGCTGGAACGAAGGTCGGAGTCATCGTGGACGGTCGTCATATCGGAGACAATACCTCCGATACCGACGGACGTTTCTCGGTACCATATCTGATAGAACAGGTCGAGGCCCGATCACATAAGGCCTATGCCTCGATCGACTCCGACATATCTGACATCAAAAACTTCACCGTGATGAGCAGGAATACGACCATCTCCCTTGGAGTTCATCCTGCAGAGGGTGACTCAAAAAAGGGGATTGGAACAGGGCGTTTGGTAACTCAGGACGGTGTTCCGGTCCGGGGGGTCCGGGTATACATCGATATCGATTCGCGATCCTCATGGAACTATGGAACAACGGGAAAAGATGGCGGTTTTACCATCACTTCCGAGCTGCTCTCACCTGGTACCCATATACTGAAGGCGCGGTTTGAACCAGAGGGGGTCCCGCTGAACGGATCTAAGTCCGAACCCGTGACCGTCGTGGTTTCGTCTCATCTCAACTGGGTTATCTCTCTCGTATACCTTCTCGGTGTCGGAATCGCAGCGGTGGGGGGGGTTCTCTTTCTCCGTAAACGACAACCGCCTGAGACCCCGTCATCCCCAGTACCTGTAGGGGTGGAGCAGGTCCGCGCGAGGGAAATATCGCCGGTGATGACGATCGAGGAGGCATACCAGTTCGCAGACCGGTTCACCGTGACCACCGGAGGGGGAGTCGACGGATGCGAGACTATCGCAAAGACCTACGTTGGACTCGTCCAGGAACTTGAAACAAAAAACCCCCATCTTCGGCTCCGCTCCCTCACTCCCCGAAAACTCGCCGCACAGTTCTCCGATCAGCCATACGGCGGGCCCCTTGCGGAGCTCGTTCGGATCCATGAACTGGTCCGGTACGCAGAGCGCGACCCGACGGAGACTGATCTGCATCGTATGCGCGAAGCCTTCATCGATATCATCACGGAGGGGGGCAAGCATTAATATCCCCTCGCAGTTATTCCTGGTGGGTCTCAAAGCTTCAGCGAACCCGCTACGGCAGTTGTGTCTGCGACATTCGACACCATGGCACCTTCAGGAGACCGAGGCGCTGGGTTGGGAGTTGGAGTATAGGGGGATGCAACCGCAGTTAATGGCCCGTCACGCCTCGGAGAGCGAAGGGTTTCGCACGATTGATAGAGAACCCGTTGCAGATAATCGGCCCGTAAATGTCGAAAAAGACCTCCGTAAACTCCAGATGAAGCGCCATCTCCGGTTGAACGCGATCGACGATACTGGCCGATGTCGTGGGACTTCCAGCTTTGCCAAGAGCGGAAGGCGATCTCTCGAAGAATCGGCAGCGGCCGTAGTGGTGGAGTATGAGGGTGTCGAACGGTAAAACCCAATACCTGGCTGTCAATGTGGCCGTTGGCATTATCCTCGTTCTCGCAGCTACTGCCCTTATTCTTCACCTCTCGTCCACGGATGCCGAGTTCAGTCGATACAACCTTCAATGGAACGGGACTTCTGACTTCTTCAATGCTCTTGAGAGTCGGGGTGCGATCATGGTCAGGGATCCTGCAGAACTCGGATCGCGACTGAATGAGACATTACTCGTGATTGCGCCCAGTCGAGCCCCGACGGACGAAGAGGGAGCCTTATACCAACAATTCGTGAACGCTGGAAACACTCTCGTACTTGCCGACGAATTTGGATCGGGAAACGAGCTCCTCAAGGCGGTCGGGGCCTCGGTTCGACTTGACCCCGGCAACCTATCAAGCTATTCCCGTGAGTTCGAGATTTCATACGCTCCTATCGGCTACCCGGTGGAAGGCCGATGGCTTGTCGCTGACCTCTCGAAGGTCGTCTTCAACCATCCGGTTGCCATTTCCGGTGGCTACCCCCTGATCAATACCACCTATCTCTCCTGGATAGACGATGACGGAGATGGACGGGTAAATCGGCTGGAGCCGATGAGTCGATTCACCGTCGCCACAGTGGAAGACGTAGGTCCAGGTCGGGTCGTGGTTATCGGTGATGCAAGTCTGTTCATCAACGCAATGAAGGGACTTCCCGACTGCGACAATGGACTTCTGCTCGAACGTCTGGTCGCGGAGACGACCCTCGTGGAACAGCACCTCAGCCAGACAGCGGTAGCAGCAGGTCCGATCAGCATATTTTTATGGATAAGGGAGACACCATCACTCGTCGTCTTGGTCACGGCGCTGTCACTTGGCGTGGTGGCATGGGCATTCAAGAGGCGGAGAGGATGAGGAACGCGATGCCGCACAACGAATTGAACGGAGACGTCCAGAGGATTGCGGACGCTCACCGGACGATACAGGACGTTGTCGAACGTTATATTGTCGGAAACCGTGAGCTCGTCGAGCTGATCATGATAGGGATCCTGACTGGTGGTCATATCCTGATCGACGGGGTGCCCGGCACGGCCAAGACCACGATCTCGAAGATCATCGCCCGATCGTTGGGCTATCGGTTCAGCCGTGTCCAGGGCGCGGTCGATGTCCAGCCGGCCGACATCATCGGCGTGCGGATCTACGACGCGGAAAAGAACGAGTTCGTACTCCAGAAGGGGCCGATCTTTGCGAACTTCGTGATGGTCGACGAGATCAACCGGCTGACGCCCAAGACCCAGTCTGCATTCATCGAGGCCATGGCCGAGCACCAGGCCACCATCGACGGGATCACCTACTCCCTCGGCGACCCGTACTTCGTGGTCGCGACCCAGAACACGCAGGAGTTCGAGGGGACGTTCACCCTCATCGAGGCACAGCGCGACCGGTTCAACTACAGCATGACCCTCCACCACCTAGATCGCGAGCAGGAGATCGAGATCCTACGACGTGATCGCGACGGCGGTCTCTACTGGAACCTCAACGAACGCCAGATCTCCCCGGTACTCTCGACCGATAGCATCCGAGCGATGAGCCAGACGGCCAGTCAGATCTACGTTGACGACGCGATCCTTGGGTATATCCGTGATATTATCGTCGCGAGCCGGAACCACGATGATGTCCGGCTCGGCATATCGACGCGGGGCTCGCTCGCACTCCATCGTGGGGCCAAGGCTCGAGCCGCGATAGAAGGGCGAACCTACGTCATTCCTGATGATGTGGTAAATATGGCGGTCCCTGTCATGAGCCATCGCCTGATTCTTGATCGGGGATCGGAGATGGGACACGCCGCAGTCGATCACGTAATAAACGAGATCCTCGGATCTGTCGAGGTGACCTGATCAGGTGCGGCCAACCGCGTGGACAGGGGCATCTGTCATTAGTGCGGTCGTGCTTACTGTCATCGGCCTCTATCTCGACAGCCTTGCTGCTATAGCCGCGGCGACGGGCCTCACGGTTCTCGTACTCGGACAGGCTGCCCTCTTCCTGCACCGGACAGTCAGGTATGCGGATACTCTCATGGTTGGGCGGGAGATCGGAGGATCCCCCGTATATCGAGGGACTCCGGTGAGGATCAGGGTCAGTGTGCCCAAACCAACCGCGCAGGGTCTGCAGATCCGGCTTACGGACCTCCCACCCCTGTCTGCCGTCTTCGAACCTGATGATACGATCCTCACCGATGGTGAGGGTCAATACCTGGTCCGGTTCATGGCCCCGGGTGACGTCTCGTTCCGTGGGCTCCTCCTTGAAACCGCAGACCGTTTCTTCTCAACCACGATTCTCTGCGCAGCACGCGGGTGCACGGGGGAGATGATCACCGTTCGCCCAACCGGGGGACGGATCTCAGAATCCGTTCCAGGACGCGACGCCGGGATAAAAGAACTCGATCGATTGGGACTACCGCGGGGGGAGGGTGTCAGTGGGTTTCGCCCGTTTCGGCACGGAGACGATCTCTCCATGGTGGACTGGAAGCTCACGGCTAAATATGGGAGGCCCTTTGTCAGGCTACGGACGATCGAGGCCGGCAACGCCCCGCTGGTGATCGTCGATATCCCCGTCTCGGACGCGACAGGGGCAATGACCGTGCTCTCGGCTGCCGGAGCGGCGATCGAACGGATATGTCGAGAGTATGGCCAGTGCACTCTTTTAATAATCGCCGGCGGAGAGGTGATTGATTTTCGATACCACGAGAGCGACCTTATCGGATTGCTCCGGCTCCTTGATCTTCAACCCCCTGATCAGATTCGCCCCCTATACCGGGTTCTCGACCCATTAATTCTCCTAGAGAAACTCCGATCCGCAGAGCGAGGAATGTTTACCTCATCACTGCGGCTCGCAGCAACCCTTCAGACGAGTCTTCGAAAGGGGATTCAATCCGTGTTCGAACAGGAGGTCGATCGCGCCATGGCGGTAGCGGAGCATCGGAAGGTAGTGGTCTATACAGCAGCATCCGATGAAGTGAGCCATCTAAACGTGATTGCCGCGATCGCTCGACGGCGGAGACGACATCTTGTGATCCGGTTGCCGCGGTCGGAACGAGCCTCTAACAACTGGCTCAGTCCGTATCCACGAGTGGAGATGATCTGACGGTGTGGCGACGGAGAGCAGTACCCGGCACCGTGTCATCGGCCCCTGCTACAGCCCTGCTCATGGCAGGAGGAGGCCCTCTCATAAGTGCGCTGGTATGCCCGGTGCTCCTTCTGGCGGGTGGGGCCGCAAGGGCCGTCTCGAGAGGGCTTTCCGTGGTGGCGACCAGCACGACTCCTGTACCGACAGGGTTTGGGATCTGGACGAGTGGGTGGGCAATGCCAGGTGAGGCAACGTGAAGAACTACCACTATGCGCTAACTCGTGGAGGTGTTCTGCTCGTCGCAGCCGCCCTCCTGCTACTCGTCGCCAGCCTGACTGGGCGGGGAGACATGACGAGTGCAACTCTCGTGCTCGTTGGGGTTGGCTGCTTTATCGGCGGTGTCTTCATTCTGACCCAGTATCGGGGCGAGATGGTCTTTTCATGGATCGCGGGTGTCTCAGCAGCCGAACCGGTGATCAACCTTACCCGCTTCTGTGCCGATCTGGGCTTGCAGGGCGATGCCCATCTCTTCCTCCGTGACGGAATGATTGTACAAGTCGTGCCCATCGGGGACCTCCATCCGTCCGGACTGCCTCCCGACGACTATTCGTTCATCAGTGAGGAGTTCGGTGGAGGTGTCCAGATGCTCCCTCCGGGCGGGTCCCTTTATGACCGGCTTGTACACGAGTACAGACTCGTCGTGCCTCACGATATGGAGGGACTTTGCACAGCAATCCGAGAGGTGGGTGAGGACGCTCTCGAGCTGGCTGAGAAGGTCGAGGTCGCTGTCGATGGAGACCTCATCGTGGTTCGACTCTCCGGGTACAGGCTCTACGACGGATGCAGCGCCATCAGGGCGGTCTCCCCCAAGTGCTGCACGATGATCGGCTGTCCGACCTGCAGCCTCTTTGCCTGTATGGCCGTTGCCGGGCTGGGTCGACCGTGTAAGATCGAGCACGTTTCAATCGATGAAAAAGAGCGGTCCGTCAGGCTACTTCTCCATCCGTTATAAGAAAACGGTCCCTTGAAAGATGCAGCCTTCAGCAGTGCTCGATCAATGACACTGCCATCGGTCTCGGTAAGGGCTATCGTCTCATCACGGTATCCTGGACACATCCATGATCGTGCAAGTCCGTGTGCGCACGATACCTCTCACATTCCGCAGTACTTTTCCAGTCGATAGTATTTTTCGCATGCCGGCCCGAGGAGCCTCAGAATCTGGTTCATGACGTCTTTCAGCCCGTGAATCGTTCTCTTTACTTCCTTGTTCCAGGTCACCTCAAGCACCTGCACGCCCCGGAAGAGAAAGAAGATCCTCTTGAGGGTCGGCTTCTGTGTTGGCCTTCGCTCTGGGTTCGGGACGGTTTCATTTCTCTCTTTGAGCGCCTTCCTGACCCGAAACTCCGTCAGGCTATAGATGAAGAGTGAGAGGGTCATGATCATGGCCAGTGCTTCAATTCGTGTGTTCTTCTTGAGGAATATCTCTGATACCCGGAACGAGTTATCCTTCAGAAACCGAAACCCACGCTCGACCTGGGCCTGATTCTTATACTGTACCAGCAGCCGATCCGGCGCGAGGTCGAGATCATTGGTTGCCAGGACAAATCGCCCCAGTTTCATCCGTTTTCGGGCGTACCAGGCATCGTTCGGTTCGATGGTCGCATCGATGCGATACCCGGTCTCCATCGCCTCTCCGTTCCGGGGCCGGCCCCGGGTTCCTGTCGTCTTCCGGGTGATCGCCCGGATATCCGAGGAGGCGATCGAACCCTCAGGATGATCGTGATCCCATCGTTCCAGCGCTCTCCGGGCATCCTCTTCACAGGCAAACTCTGGTCGCGTGACCTTCCCCAGGGCGGTACGGGCCCGGGTGAGCTCCTTCTCGATCACCGTCGCGAAGGTCTTCTCCTGCCGGGCCTGCATCTCGGCTGATTGATAGACCACCCACTGCTGCCGGACACCGCCATACTCCGTTTCGATCCGTCGATACGTGTACCGGGGATCCGTACAGGGCTCACATGGTTCATCGATGTCGCAGAGTTCCTGAACGCCGCCCACCGTCGCCGGAACCCGGGTGATCCAGAAACTCCGGTTCAGTCGCGTGAGATTTTCCGCGCAGTACAGCGCCGAATCGGCGATATAGTAGACTTTTCGATCGAAGACCAGGTTCTGCTGCAGGGTCTCGATCATAGCGATGATGCTCTGTTTATCCGATTCGTTCCCCGAGAACGTCTGCATGAAGAGCGGGATCCCGACCTGGTTGGTCGCCAGACCATACTCAAACCGATTGAGGTCCCACCGGCCGTCCTTGGGGAACCCTTTCGTGATCGCGATCGAGGAGCAGTTGAAGTCCGGATCGTACTCTCCATAGACGCTGAAGTTTGTCGTATCGACATGGACGAGCTCGGTCCCGAGCTCGGTCTGCAGCGCGGTGGAGACGACGATCTCATTGAAGAGACGGGTAGGACCGTAGGCCGCAATTGCGTCCAGGGTTCGACCCAGGCAATCATCGGTGAGGTGCGCGAGCGTCACGCCCTCGCCAAGAAGGGTCTCTACCGAGATGGTCTCAAAGAAGCCCTGAAAGAGATACAGCCGCCGTTCGACGAATCCGAGGCTATTGAGCGCCATTGCTTTCACCGCCGGGCCGTGAGTCAGGTGGTGGTGACGGGTTTTCGGGGTGCACCGATCGAGGATCGCACCGATCCCTAACTCGTCAAAGATCCCCGCAACAATCCCGAGATGATCCAGAGATCCTCGTGCAGTAACGGTGGGAGCGGGAATGGCGACCAATATAAAATTATTTAATACACTAAATATAAAGATCTTTCTGTTTGACCGTCAATTGGTGAAGGGGCATCGAATTTACTGCGGAAAGACAGATTCGATCGGATGCTGCGGAATATCGGATGCTGTACCGGAACATGACCGGGAGCCTGATGGAGGATGGTTTCTACGACACAAACGTCGCCGACGCCGTCCTCGATCGCGACGGGCGCATGATCGAGCGGCACCGGCTCGACGCGAGCATCGCGGTTACCTGGACGGCGGACGGGGGATACTTCTCTGTCGGTACCCTTCCGACTGGCAACAGAACCGGGTACGACACAGGGCCTTATGCCGCCGGCATGTTCCACGCCCGCAGGTTCGATGGAGCCGGCGCGCTCGCCTGGGACCGCGCGCTTCCCGGGGTCCCGTGCGACCAGGTGCTGAAGGTCGTACAGACGGCGGACGGCGGGTGCGCCGTGCTGGGCCAGCGGCAGAACCGGTAGTCATCGGGCGGCACTCTCCGCTACCTGCCCGCACGGTTATCCCGGGGAGATCGCCCGCGCCGCAAGCGTCGCTTCCCGCTCGTCGAAGAAGAGGCGGAGCCAGAGCTCGGTCACGAAGATCCGGAAGACCTCCCACGAGTACGGGGCCTTTCCGGCCCGGAACCGCGCGAAGTCCGCCGCGACCGCGTCCGCATCCCAGTACGGGCGCGAACAAAACGACGCCGAGGCGAATACCTCCTCCACGAAGGGGGCGAGCTCGCGCTTCATCCAGACCTCCTCGGGCGTGACAAAGCCCATCTTGTCCATCCGGCAACGGATCGCCTCGGGCACGATTCCCTTGATCGCGCGCCGGAGCACCCGTTTCGTGACGCCGCCGCGGAGCTTCTGGTCGAGGGGGAGCGACGCGAGGTACTCGACGACGCGGTAGTCGAGGAACGGCACGCGGGCCTCGATTGAGAAGTGCATCGAGTTCCGGTCCTCGTAGTGGAGGAGCGCGGGCAGGTTGGTCGCGACCGTCTCCCGCCGGAGGACATGGTCGAGATCTCCGGCGTAGCGGTGGATGGGCGGCGCCTTGACCCGGAGGAGTCTGCGCCGGCCCCGCCGGACCACGAGCTGCCGGGCCGCTCCTCCGAAGAAGCCCCGGTGGTGACGAAGGGTGCCGAGCGCCTCCCTGGCCAGCCGGCCGAGCCGGCCGCGGCGAGCGAGCGTCGACATGTATGCCCCCTGGTACGCGATGTACCCCGCGAGCTGCTCGTCCGCGCCCTGGCCGTCGAGCACCACCGTGACCGATTCGGCCGCGAGGCGCATCACGCAGTACTGCGCGTAGATCGAGAGCGAGCCGAACGGCTCGTCCTGGGCCCAGACCAGGTCGAGGAGGTCGGCCGAGAGCCGGTCCGGGGAGGGCTCGACGTACGCGTCGGCCACCCCCGCTGAACCGGCCGCCACCTCCATGAACGCCCGTTCGTCGAACCTGCGATCCCCGTAGACGGCTGAGAAGGTCCGCTGCCGCTCCCCGATAGAGCCCGGGTGCTCGGTCTCGAGCAGTCGTGCGATCAGGGCCACGATGGTCGAGGAGTCGATCCCGCCCGAGAGGCAGGTCCCTACCGGGACATCGGAGCGGAGCCGGAGGCGGACCGCGTCGGTCAGCAGGTCGAGCAGGTGCGCCGGGGCGTCGTCATCGAGCGCGGGCGGCGACGAGATTTCGGGGTTCACGGCGAGGTCCCACCAGCGGACCGGCCCCTCGATCCCGTCCTCTCCGACGGCCATCCAGTGGCCGGGGGGGAGCTGGAGCACCCCCTCGAACATGGTGAGCGGCGAGTGGTCCTGGACTCCCCAGGCGAGGAATGCCGCGAGCCCGGGCTCGCACGGGGTCCGCCCGACCGCGGGGTCCGCGAGCAGGGCCTTGCACTCTGAGGCGAAGAGGATACGGTCGCCGGCGAGCGCGTAGTAGAGCGGCTTGACTCCGAGCCGGTCCCGCGCGAGAAAGACCTCGTCCCGCCGCCGGTCGTGGATCGCGAACGCGAACATCCCGTTGAGACGGGCGAGGCAGCCGCGCCCCCATGCGGCGTACGCGGCCAGCACCACCTCGGTATCCGTGCCGGTGCGGAATGTATAGCCCTCCTCCCGGAGCTCATCGCGGAGCTCGAGGTAGTTGAAGACCTCGCCGTTGAAGACGATCGTGGACGCGCCGTCCCCGCTCGTCATCGGCTGGCGCCCCTCCTCCGAGAGGTCGATGATCGCGAGGCGCCGGTGGGCGAGCCCTACCGGCCCCTCGATGGCTGTCCCGCTCGCATCGGGCCCGCGGTGCGCAATGAGCGCGCTCATCCGCTCGAGGAGGGCCGCGTCCGCGGCACCGCCGCCGGTCTCCACGATCCCCGCTATCCCGCACATCTCAGGCGAAGTACGGGGCCCGTCGCTTCACGGCCTCGCGGAAGGCCTCCTCGAGCGCGGCGCCGTGCAAGCCCCGAATATCGACCAGGTTGTCCGAGCGGAGCAGGCATGGCTTGAGCTTCCCGTCGGAGGTGAGACGGAGCCGGTTGCAGTAGGCGCAGAACTCGGTGTTGTGGAGCGGCCGGACGACCTCGACCTCCGCCCCCCGGACGAAGTACTTCTTCCGGTGGTGCATCCGCCGCGTCTCCACGCGGTCCGCCATGGCCGCGATGCGCTCCTCGATCCCCTTCACGTCGCCGTGGTGGTCGCAGTCGCGGAAATCCATCAGCTCGATCAGCTGCAGCACCAGGTTGGAGTTCGTCCGGGCGAAGTCGATGAAGGTGTCGACCTCGTCCTCGTTGATCCCCGAGAGCACGACCATGTTGAGCTTGACCGGGGTCAGGCCCGCCTTCAGGGCCGCGTCGATCCCCGCCAGGGCCTCGCCGAGCATGGGCTTTCCCGCGATCTGCTCGTACCGCTCGGGGTCCATCGTATCGAGCGAGATGTTGACCCGGTTCAGCCCCGCGTCCTTGAGCTCCTGCGCCCGGTCCGCGAGCAGGGTCCCGTTCGTGGTCAGCGAAGCCTCCATTCCCGGAGGCACGGACCGGATGATCTGGGCGAGGTCGGGGCGCATCAGGGGCTCGCCCCCCGTGAACTTGACCGACCGGATCCCGAAGGACTGGGCCACGCGCAGGATCTCCGCGATCTGCTCGGCCGAGAGCTCCTGCTCGGGGTTCTTCTCGCCCTCTGCGTGGCAGTAGATGCAGTTAAGGTTGCAGGACTGCGTCAGGCTGATCCGGATGTTCGAGACGGTCCGGCCCGACGGGTCAGTCAGCATCGACATCACACCCGATGAAGTTCTTGCCGATGATGTAGATCTCACGCGATCCCTTCCGGCTCGCCTTCGCCTGGTACGTCCGGGCCGAGCGGAACTTCGTCCGGATCTCCGCCAGGAACTCGGGAAAGTCCTCGCCCTGGAACGACTTCACGACGAAGTTGCCGCCCGGCTTCAGGACGGCGCAGGCGAACGCGAGCGCCTGCTCGCCGAGGGCTACCGCGCGGGCCTGGTCGTACGACCGCTGGCCCGAGAGCTTTGGCGAGGCGTCCGCGACGACCACGTTCACAATCCCGATCGCGTCCTTCACGCGGGCCGGGAGCGCGGGGTCAGTAAGGTCCCCCACGATCGTCTCGACCCCCTCGATCGGCGCGATCGGGTTCAGGTCGATGCCGAGCACGCGCCCCTCGGTGAGTGTGCGGATCACCTGGAGCCAGGAGCCCGGTGCGGCCCCGAGGTCGACCACGTTGTCGTCCTGCCGGATCATGCCCGCGTGCTGCTGGATCTCGAGCAACTTGTACGCCGCCCGCGAGCGGTACCCCACGCGCATGGCGTCTCTATACCCCTTGTCCCGTCCCCACTGCGATCCCATAATGAAAGTCTGCTCCCGAACGGCGCCTGTGCCGTGACGCGTTCACGGAAATCGGAGCGTATCAACCTTCCGGTCGCCGCTTCCGTGCGATATCATTAAAACTATGTCTGGTCAGTTTATAATAGAGAGTGTCAGGGGTATCATGTTACGCGCCACCATCGACGCAGATGTCTTCAGGGAGGCGGTCGACGCCATCGCCGCTCTCGTGAGCGAGTGCCGCCTCCATGTCGACAGCGAGGGAATGAGAACGAGGGCGGTCGATACCGCGAACGTCGCGATGGTCTCGCTCGAACTCGGGCCGGACGCCTTCGAGGTCTTCGAGGCCTCGAAGTCGGCGCTCGGGATCGACGTGACCAAGCTGAAGAACATCATCGGGATGGTGAACCGGGGCGAACAGCTCATGCTCTCGATCCCGGAGGAGTCGCAGCGCCTGAACCTGGCGTTCCAGAGTTACCAGTACTCGCTGACGCTCCTCGACGAGACCACGATCCGGAAGGATCCGAACGCGCCGACCCTGGAGCTGCCGGGGAAGGTCGTCCTGGAGGGGGCGAAGCTCACGAACGCCATCAAGGCCGCCGCAGTTGTCTCGGACAAGATCGCGCTCGGGATCGACCCCGAGGCACGGGTCTTCTTCATGGAGGCCGAGGGGGACACGGACAACATCCGGCTCGAGCTGGGCCCCGACGACGTGGAGTTACTCGCCGACGTGAAGGCGCGCTCGCTCTTCAGCCTCGACTACCTCAAGGACATGGCCAAGACCATGAGCCGGGCGAGCCAGATTGAGATCGGCATCGGGATCGATCACCCGGTCCGTTTCACGTTCGAGATAGCGGGCGGCAAGGCCCGCGTCATCTACCTGCTCGCGCCGCGGATCGAGGCCGACTGAGCCCTGGAGGCCGGATGCGGCCGGTGTTCGACGAGAAGGATCTGGCCCGGTACCCGTTTTTACAGGAGGCCCAGGCAAAGATCGCCGGGTCGGAGCTGAACCGTCTCGAGACGTTCCTCTCGAGCGAGGTCGGTCGCCGGATCATAGACCGGGCAGCCGATCGGATCGAGGCCGCGATTACGATCCCGCCGCAGGGTCTCGCCGAGCATTTCCGGCAGTTCCACACGCGGATACCGAACGCGCTGGAGTCGCTCTACACCTACGGGATGGCGCGGATCATCGCCTCCTGCATCAACGACCGGTCCGTGATCGAACGGCTGATCGCATACGAGGCCCGGCGGTCTGCGTTCTACCTGACATCCGGCGACGATGGAGAGGCGGAGGAGGCGAAACGGGAGGAGGTGGCACGGCAGATCGGGCTCGACCTCCACGACGGGACGATCCCGATCGCCCCGTACATCGAGATGGTCTCGGGGCTGCGCGAGCCGCTCTGGCGATTGGTCAACCGGGAGGTCATGGGCGGGCTCGTCCGCGTCCATGCGACCGAGGTCGAGATCCTGGTCCGCGAGCGGATACGGGTCGTGGTCCGCGCCCGTGGGCTGCCGAAGGTCCCGGCGGAGGTCTGCGCCCTCCTCTCTCCCGCGATCGAACGGCTGACCGCGGTGCACCAGGGGCAGATGCTCCGCAACCTCGGGCCGATCGACGAGTCGCGGTATCCGCCCTGCATGACCGCCCTGATCATGGCGCTCGCGGGCGGCGCGAACCTGACGCACATGGGCCGGTTCGCCCTGACCGCGTTCCTCCATACGATCGGGCTCTCGATCACGCAGATCGTCGAGGTATACCAGCAGTCCCCCGACTTCGACCTCGAGAAGACCCTCTACCAGGTCGAGCACATCTCGGGCCGCTCGGGGACGGAGTACACGCCCCCGTCCTGCGCGACCATGGAGACGAACGGGCTCTGCGTCCACCGCGACGCCCTCTGCGAGCGGATCGGCGGCCCGCTCGGATATTATCGGAAGAAGAAGGGGAGTCCGCCGCCCGGTTTCGCGCCTACCGGATCTTCTGGTTGATCACGTACCCTGCGCCGCTCATCAGGACGAGGAAGATCACGATGGCGAGCAGGTAAGCCGGCCCCGGGGGCAGGATGAGCGGCAGGCCGACGATCAGCACGATCATGAAGAGCAGGGCAACGACCCCGATGATGAGGTCCAGGAGGCGCGGATCCATTGTCTCTGTACAATAACGCTCCGCCGATAAGTCTGTATCGAATCGGGGAGGGATGCACAAAAACCCTTGTAGGATGAGGGACCATCACACCGCCATGGAGATCAGCGAGAGCCTGAGGACCTTACTCGAGCACGGGGAGGACTGGGAGCGGAAGAACACCACCGTACCCGGAGTATACCTGATCAAACTCCCGAGGACCCGCAACCGTCCCGCCTCCCTCGCGCTCGAGCTGAACCCGATCGGCGAGAGCGGCCTGCCGATCAAGCGCAAGGGGCTCATGATCATGAGCGCCCGCGAGCTCGAGGCCTTCCGCCGGCTCTTCGAGAACCCGAAGGTCGCGAGCGTGCTGGATGCGATCGACGACCTCTTCCCCGAGCGGAGAACCCAGGGGAGGGTCGCGGACGACGTCGTCGAGATCTAGGGCACTGTTCGCAGTCGACGGGCTCGACCCCGCCTTTACACCGGGCCGGCCGGGTTGCGGAGCCCTGTACGTCTACCTGCAGGGCGACCGCGTCCTCGTCGATCAGGCCGGGGGCGGCGTCCTGAGCGCGGTGCGGCCCGACTGCGATGCCAGGACACTCTCCGTCGGACGGCACGCGGGGACGCCGGTCCATGCCGTGCTCCTGGACTCAGGCGACGCGGTGCCCGGCCGGTTCGAACCGCTCGATCTGCGCGAGCTGATCGGCCTGGTCGGGGACGAGGAGCTCGGGTGGGCCTCCCGCGCGGTCCAGCTCGCTGCGTTCGATCGCGACCACCGGTACTGCGGCCGCTGCGGGCGTCCCTCCGTGCCGAGCCCGGTTGAGCACGCCCGGCTCTGCGAGGCGTGCGCAGCGACGGTCTACCCGCGGCTTTCGCCGGCCGTGATCGTGCTTGTCGAGCGCGGTGACACGTGCCTGCTCGCCCGTTCCCCGCGCTTTCCGCCGGGCGTCTTCTCGCCGATCGCGGGTTTTGTCGAGCCCGGAGAGACGGTCGAGCACGCGGTCGTGCGCGAGCTCGCCGAGGAGTGCGGCGTGACCGCGACCGACCTCCGGTACGCGGGCTCGCAGCCATGGCCGTTTCCGAACTCGCTGATGCTCGGCTTCACCGCGACCTACGCCGGTGGCGACGTGCGGGTCGACGGCACCGAGGTCGAGGCTGCGGGCTGGTTCGCGGCCGACGCGCTGCCCCCGTTCCCGCCGGCCGGCACGATCGCACGGCGTCTGGTCGGGGAGTTTGCGGAACGAGTCAGTACCCGAGGCTCTCGCCGACCAGGATCAGGGTGACCCGGTCCGCGTCAATCTCCTTCTCGATCACGACGATGTTGCCGATCTCGCTCGAGGTCCCGTAGACGCGCCGGGCGCGCTGCTGCTCCATAGGCAGGGCGTACTCCCAGCACCGGGCCAGGGCGTCATCGAGGGTAGGCACGATCTTGTTCGCCCCCGAGACCAGGACCAGGTGGCCGGCCGCGTACGGCCAGGCGCCGACCCGGCTCCCGGTCTTGTCGCACCCGACGATCTCGCCGGTCTCCGCGATCGCCTGGACTCCCGAGAGGTACCAGTCGGCCGCGACCCCTTTCCGCCGAAGCACCTGTCGCTTCTCGTCGTCGTTCTCGGCCGTGATCACGGCGTGATAGTCGTGCCAGGCCTTCGGGTTCGACTCCTGGAGCTGCTCGTATCCGATCTCGATCAGCGTTGTCGACGAGCCGTTCATCACCCCGGCTCCTCCGGGTATCAGGTCGAGCAGGGCCTGCTTCGCCTCGTCGGCCGTCGAGGCCCGGACCACGCGGACCTTCCGCGCCTCGATCGACGAGACCGTCCTGTTGCTCGTCGCCTCATCGGGGACCCGGCTCCACCGCTCCGGATCGACCTTTGCGTCCGCGATCAGGTTGGCTGCGCTGTACTGCGTGATGGTTGCCATCAGATCACCGCGGGGACGGACGACGCGCTGAGAAATAAGATGATCGTCGGGAAAAAGGGAGTTGCTTACTCGAGCGGCTCCCACCGCCCCTCTCCCGTCCCGACATCCAGGAGAATCGGGTCCTCCGTCCCGAAGAACGGGCGCCGGTGGGGCTCGAACGGCCCGTGGGCTCTGAGCATCTCGCCCAGCTCCAGGCATCTCCTGCGGACGGGGTCGAAGGCCGGATCGTCGAACATATCCGCCGGTCCGATCAGCCTGCCTTCGGCGACCTGGAACCCCAGGCAGATCGCGCGCGGCGGCCCGTCGAAGGCGGTGCCGTTCGCGTCGCAGACCCCGACCGGCATGAGAGGGCCGCGGCACGAGCCCATCGTCCAGCCGCCGGCGAGAAACGGCGTTGTGAACGCGCCCAGGAGATCGCCGACGGCCGGGAAGCCCGACTCCGCCCGGACGATCATCACCGGGTCGTCCTGCCCGGCGAACCGTCCCGCGGGGAGGTCGGGTTGCCCCGCCGAGGTCGAGGCTGCGATCGCGCCCTGGTTCGAGAGGACGCGGCTGACCACGAACCGCGACGACGCGCCGATGTGCGCGAGCAGGTCGTAGGACTCCCCGGGTGTCTGGAAGAAGGCTTTTTTCCGCGCGACGAGGTCGTGGACCTCGAAGACGAACCCCTCGCGCAGGGACGAGTTGATCACGAGCCCCGGCGTGGTGAACGGGTCGGCGAAGGCCCGGTAGAGGGGGAGGTTCCAGGCCCCGGGCCCGCCCCCGTCGGTCATGAAGAGCAGGACCGGGTCCGAGACGCGCTCCTCGAACTCCATCTCGGCCACGCCCGGCCCCATCCCCCTGCACTCTCCACCCACCCCGCCCAGCAGGACGAGATCCCGTGCCGCGAGGTGGAGCTTCAGCCTCACCGCGGACTGCGCGCACGCGGCAAGGACGTCGTGGGCGAGGCGGTGGACCACCTCGTTGTTGACGCCCCGCTCGTGGGTCATCACGAGCTCGATCTCGTCGCCGCAGTGCGTCACGAACGAGTCGATCAGCAGGTCTCCCTCCCGCTTCTTGAGGCAGCGCGCCGCCTCCTCGAGCAGGCGCGGGTGCGTCCGTGATCGTCCCGGGAACGACCCGAGGCCGGCCCTGATGACGGAAATGGTGGTCTTCAATCCCCCTCCTCCGGGAGATGTATCCTCATACCACGATTTCACCTTTTCTCTGCACTTCGGACGTACCGGGTACGATGCCGGAAAAAAAGGACCAGCGGCGGCCGGCGCTACCGGCAGCAGGACGTGACCCGGCAGATGATCGAACGGCTGCCGATGTAGATCGGCACCTTCTGGTGGATTCGTTCGGGCTGAACCTCGAGCAAAAGCCGCTCGCCGTCCGTGCAGACGCCGCCCGCCTCCTGCGCGATAAAGCCCATCGGGTTCGCCTCGAAGAGGAGGCGGAGCTTGCCCTCCCTGCCCGGCACGCACGGGTAGCAGTAGACTCCGCCGTAGGTGAGGATCTGGTGGAAGTCGGCGACGAACGCGCCCGAGTACCGGAGCTTGCCACCGTCCTGCTCGATGCTCTCGATGAACTTGCAGTGGGCGTTTGTCCAGGTCGGCCACCCTCCCCCCGAGCCGTAGAGCTTCCCCTCGGGCATTCGGACGTTCTCATGTAGCATGCGGAACTGGCCGTCCTCGGCGAGCGCGAAGATCTGGACGCCCTCGCCTACAGAGAGGGTCAGCGTGGTCAGCGGGCCGTAGAGCAGGTAGAACGCGGCCTTCAGCCGGTTACCCGGCTGCAGGACGGGGCCGTCGTAGACCCCGACGATGGTGCCGACGGCCAGGTTCACCTTGACGTTCGAGGAGCCGTCGAGCGGGTCCATGACAAGGCCGAACGTGCCCCGCGCGTTGGGGAACCGGACGATGTCCGTCTGCTCCTCCGAGGCGAGTTCAGCCACGAGCCCGGAGGCCCCGATGACCCGGGTCAGGTGTCGGTCCGCCCAGATATCCATGGCGACCTGGTCGTCGCCAGAGACGTTCTCGGTCCCGGCGTAGGTCTGGTTCGTGATGAACGCCGCCCTAATCGGCGCGGCCTGGTCCGCGACCAGCTCGATCAGATCTTTGAGGCCTTCAGAGGCGGCAGTGCCGTCGAGGTATTCGCGGAGCGTGACCATGCCGGCCTCACGCGGACGGGGACGCGAGGAGGGTCGCGGCCTCCTCGACGGTCTTCCCCTCGACCGTGATCGCGTAGATCGCGTTGCACATGGCCACCGCAGCCGCGAGCGACTTCTGGTGGATGTTCCGGCCGGTGGCGTTGCCGGAAGCGCACCCGATGTGGATCTGGTCGTAGAGGCCCTGGATGAACTTCCGCTCGTCCGTGGACGAACCGCCGGCGCAGACAACCCTTGTCCGGCCCGCGGCCTTCGTCGCCTCGCAGAGCAGCAGGGCCGGGTTCTCGCCCTCCTTCTTGGGGGCATTCACCTTGACGAAGTCCGCTCCGAGGGCTGCGGCAACACCGGCCGCTCCGGCGATCAGGTGCGGATCCTTCTCGTCCTTGACTGCGGCGCCACGCGGGTAGATCCAGAGCACGACGAGGAGCCCCTCCTTGTGGGCCTCGCAGATCGCCTGTGCCGCCTCGCGGAGCATCTGGGCCTCGAAGGTCGAGCCGAGGTAGATGGTGTATCCAACTGCCGTGATCTTCAGGCCCGTCTGGTCCCGGAACTTCGCGACCTGCTTGACCGACCAGAGCGCGCCCGAGAGCGGGTCCTGCTGGGCCGTCTTGACCAGGTGCGTCTTGGAGTTGAGCTTGACCAGGTACGGGACGTTCCGGTAGTCCATGCCGTACCGTGCAATGAGGCCGAGCTGGGTCGCGAAGACACCGATCCGCGCCTGGTCCGCGATCCGGAAGAGGTGCTCGGGGTCGGCGTCGTCCTCGTGGATCCCGGCGCCGTAGAAGTCGTCGTTGAGGTGCTCGATCTTCTGATCTCCGGCAAACAGCATCAGCCGTCCACTGTCGTGGGTGATCATCCGGTAGTTCTCGATGTAGGTCTCGCGCGCCTTCGACGGGACGTCGCACGGGACGAAGATTGTACTCACATCCTTCACGGTAACCATCCTCCTCGTTCGGAATAGCCAATGGCGAACCTTGCTATTCAACGATTCCATCTACCGGTATAGAGATGAATGTTGCGTGCCGACGGTCGCCACGAGAGGAGTTGGGCCCAACCCGGGTGATGAAAAAAGGATCAGAAGAAGATCTTCGCCATGTTGAAGAGCTCCATGTCGACCGTCTTCAGGCGGCAGACCTCGGCAAGCGGCACGGGGACGATCCGGTCCCCCTGCTGGGCCACCATGATGCCGAAGTTCCCGTCAATGATCTGCTCGATCGCCCTGACCCCGAACCGCGAGGCGAGGATCCGGTCGTGCGCCGTCGGCGAGCCGCCGCGCTGCACGTGCCCGAGCACCGTCACCCGCGTCTCCACGCCGAGCCGCCGTTCGAGCTCCTTACCGAGGAGCTGGCCGATCCCACCGAGCTGCCCGTGTCCGAACTCGTCGACCCGCTCCGACGTGGTCACTGCCTCGGCCATCTCCTTCGGTTTCGCGCCTTCAGCCACGACGACGATCGAGAACTTCTTGCCGCGGGCAAAGCGACCCCGCAGGCTGTCGCAGATTTCATCGAGATCAAACGGGACCTCGGGGATCAGGATCTGGTCCGCTCCGCCGGCGATGCCGGAGAAGGTTGCGATCCAGCCGGCATGGCGCCCCATCACCTCGAGCACCATGATCCGCTGGTGGGACTCGGCCGTCGTGTGGAGGCGGTCGATGGCGTCCGTGACGATCGAGACGGCGGTGTCGAACCCGAAGGTGTAATCGGTGCAGGAGAGGTCGTTGTCGATGGTCTTCGGGATACCGATCACCCGGACACCCATCTCGTGCAGGCGCGCGGCGACGCTCAGGGTGTCGTCCCCGCCGATCGCGATCAGGACGTCGATCCCGAACTTTTCGAGATGCATCCGCATCCGGGCGACGTCCTCCTCGTTCTTGAACGGGTTGGTCCGGGACGTGCCCAGGATGGTCCCGCCCTTGGGCAGGATCCCGGTGACCGAGCAGTCCGTGAGGGGTTCGACCTTGCCCTCGACGATGCCCTTCCATCCGTTCCGGATCCCGATCACGGAGTAGTCGTGCCGGTGGGCGGTCTTGACCACTGCCCGGATGACCGCGTTCAGGCCCGGGCAGTCCCCCCCGCCCGTCAGCACGCCGATCGTCTTGACCGGGCGGGTTTCATCACTGTTCATGCCTCCTCCTTGCGTCGACGGCCGGGGCCATCTTGATGGCGCCCGATCCGATTGCATCCGGCCGGACCCCGCAAATTTCGCTCATGCATCCCCCTATCAGCCTGACCCGGTATACCACCCTGTGGCCCGTCATCGGTCCGGGAGCGCGGCCACCCCGGGCAGGGTCTCGCCCGAGAGAAACTCGAGCGTTGCTCCGCCCCCGGTCGAGACGTGGACCATCCGATCGGCTACGCCGAGCTTCGTCACGGCCTCGACCGTCGAGCCGCCCCCGACGATGGTGACGGCGTCGAGATCGGCCATGACCATAGCGACAGCACGCGTGCCCTCCGCAAAGGCCTGGTTCTCGAAGACGCCCATCGGCCCGCTCCAGACCACGGCCCGGCACTCTCGGAGCACGTGCGAGTATTCCTCGATCGTCGCGGGGCCGATGTCCGCGATCACCCAGCCGTCCGGGATCGCGTCGGCGGAGGCGACTCGCACGTCGCCGTCTCCCTCCAGGCTCTTCGCGACCACCACGTCCGTTGGCAGGAGCAGGCGGACGTTGCTTGACGCCGCCTGCTCAGTGAGCTCGCGGACGTAGTCGAGCAGCCCATCCTCCACCCGCGAGCTCCCCACATCGTAACCCCGGCTCCGGTACGCGGTGGCCACCATCCCGCCCCCGATGAGCAGGACGTCGACGAGGGGCAGGAGATTTTTCAGGACACCGAGCTTGCTGCTCAGCTTCGCGCCGCCGATCACCGCCGCGAAGGGGTGCTCGGGATGCTCAAGGAGTCCTCCGAGCATCTCCATCTCTCGCTGCATCAGGCGGCCCGCAGCCGCAGGAAGCAGGCGCGGTACGCCCACGATGGAGGCGTGGGCGCGGTGGCTCGAGCCAAAGGCGTCGTTGACATAGAGGTCCGCAAGAGCCGCGAGGGCCTGCGCAAAGGCAGGGTCGTTCCCCTCCTCGCCGGGGTAGAACCGGAGGTTCTCGAGCATGGCCACGTCGCCGTCCCCCATCCCTGCGATCGCCGTCACGACGTCGGACCCGATGCTGTCCCGGAGCGCTCTGACCGGCCGGCCGAGGAGGGCCGAGAGCCGCTCCGCCACGGGGGTCGTCCGCAGTGTCTCCACGACCTCGCCCTTTGGCCGGCCCAGGTGCGACGCGACCAGGACCTTCGCCCCGTGGTCGATCAGATACCTGAGCGTCGGCAGGGCCGCCCGGATCTTCGAGTCGTCTGTGATGATCCCGTTCTTCATCGGCGCGTTGAAATCGACCCGCACGAACACCCGCTTTCCGGCTACGTCCAGGTCTTCGACTGTCCTCTTCGTCATCTGCGTCCTCTCGCCGTCGCGAGCACTGTGCCCCCGATCCGGTGACCAACAGTGGTCGTCGAGGACATATACCTTCCTTCGTCACGGGGGACCGAACATACCGTCGCCGGCATGCCTTGTAAAAAGAGAGATGCTTCGCGATCCCGGCTCTAAGCGGGGATGTCGGTCGGCCTGGCCGCGTCGAGCACGATCTCGAGGACGCCGTGCTTGAGCCGGGTCCTGACCGAGCCGGGGTCGCAGGGCGGCAGGGGCGCCGTCGTGTGGTACCGCCGGCCGTCCTCTTCGGCAAAGATCTGGAGGGTCCGGCCGGTCATGCCCATCCGGATATTCTCGGGAGCGACCCCCGGTACCTCGGTCACGACAACGATCTTGTCTTCGATCGTCGAGACCTCGGGCACCTGCTCGATCACCTCGGGCGTGTCCTCGGGCTCGGGGCCGTAGAAGATCTTGAATCCGATCGCGATCGGCATCCGTCCCTGTCCGCTCGCCTGCCGGTTTTGCATGAGGCGCCCGATCAGTTCCCTGACCAGGTCCTCGATCTCCTGCTCGTCCCTGTCGTGTGCGTGGGTGCTCATTTTGACTGTCTCGGTTATCTCGGGGTGTCCAGACGTTCTCTCAGGGCCGCGGTCTGGTCGCGGAGGGCGCTGAAATCTTTCTTCCGGGCGTAAACCGCCTTCCGCAGCGCGTCCGCCTGCTGCCGCAGTTCGTCTTCGGGGCCGACGCCCATGGTCGCGAGCTCGGCCCGCCGGACCACGGCCGCCGCCTCTTCGAGGACGGACCGCTGGTCCTGAGTGTAGATCATCTCCCAGGCCTGGCGTTCCGCGGCCTCTATCGCGTCACGGTCGAGCGAGCCCCTGACCTTCTCGAGCGCGGCGTCGAAGTGGGCCTTCGTGAGGCGTATGTTCGCGGCCGCGTCGGCCCGCTCCTGATCTGTGGTTTCGCCCATGACGGTGATAAACTCGCGCATAGCGGCGAGTTTCGCCTCGCGGACGAGGGCCTCGATGTCCGCGCCGACGAACCCCTCGGTCCGGGCGACCATGTCGTCGACGTTGACGTCGTCGGCGAGCAGGTCGTCCGCGCGCCCGAGGTAGACCTCGAAGATCTTCTTCCGACCCTCTTCGTCCGGCGGCGGCACGTAGACGTGCCGATCGAGCCGTCCGGGGCGCAGGAGGGCCGTATCGATCATGTCCGGCCGGTTGGTCGCGGCCAGCACGACCACGTTCTTGAGCTCTTCGAGCCCGTCGAGCTCGGTCAGGATCTGGCTGACCACGGACTCGGTCACGTGGCTCGAGCCTGCGTACGACCCGCGGACCGGCACCAGCGCGTCCACTTCGTCGAAGAAGATGATCGCCGGTGCGGCCTGTCGCGCGCGCCTGAAGATGTCGCGGACGCCCTTCTCGGACTCGCCGACCCACTTCGAGAGGAGCTCGGGCCCCTTGATCGAGATGAAGTTCGAGTCCGACTCGTTCGCGACAGCCTTCGCGAGCAGGGTCTTGCCCGTGCCGGGCGGGCCGAAGAGCAGGATGCCCTTCGGGGCCTCGGTCCGGAGCCGCTCGAAGACGTCGGCGTACTTGAGCGGCCACTCGACCGTCTCCCGGAGCTCGGCCTTGACCTCCTCGAGCCCGCCAACGTCGGCCCATGTCACGTCGGGCACCTCGACCAGGACCTCGCGCATACCCGAGGGCTCGACGAACTTTCGAGCGTGCGTGAAATCTTCGTCCGTGACCTCGAGATTCTCGATTATCTCAGCCGGGATCTCCTCGTCGGCCGGTACCGAGGGGAGCACGCGGCGAAGCGCATGCATCGCGGCCTCCTTGACCAGGAGCGCGATATCGGCGCCAACGAACCCGTGCGTGGTCTCGGCGTAGTCCCGGACGCGGTTGTTCTCGACGATGTCCTTGGAGAGCGGCACCCCGCGGGTGTGGATCTTGAAGATCTCCTCGCGCCCCTTCGTGTCGGGGATGCCGATCTCGATCTCGCGGTCGAACCGCCCGCCGCGGCGGAGCGCGGGGTCGATCGAGTCCGGGATATTCGTCGCGCCGATCACAACGACCTGTCCGCGGGTCTTGAGCCCGTCCATCAAGGCAAGGAGCTGCGCGACCACGCGCCGCTCGACCTCGCCCTTGGTGTCCTCGCGCTTGGGTGCGATAGAGTCTATCTCATCAATGAATATGATTGATGGCGCCTTTTCTTGCGCCTCCTCGAAGATCTGCCGGAGGTTCCCCTCGGACTCGCCGTAGTACTTGGACATGATCTCGGGGCCAGAGATCGTCATGAAGTGGGCGTCGACCTCGTTCGCGACGGCCTTGGCGATCAGGGTCTTGCCCGTGCCGGGCGGGCCGTAGAGGAGCACCCCCTTCGGCGGCGTGATCCCAAGCCGGTCGAAGATCTCGGGGTGACGGAGCGGCAGCTCGATCATCTCGCGGACCTGTTCGAGCTCGCGCCCGAGCCCGCCGATGTCCTCGTAGTGGACGTCGGTCCGTTCGCCCTTCTCCTCGTCGGCCTTCGGTTCGTACGGCGTCTCCTTGAGCTCGACCACGGTCTCGTCCGAGACGATCACGATTCCCTTCGGCGCGACCTTCGCGATCACGAAGGTGAGCGGGTTGCCGATCACGTCGACGCGGAGGGCCTGGCCTTCCATGACCGAGCGACCGTGGAGCAGGCGCTTGAGGTACTGCTCGCCGCCGACGAGCCGGATCGGCTGCGTGGGCTGGATCACGATCTTCTTCGCGACGGCGGCCTGGACCTTGTGGACCCGGACCTGTTCGCCGACGCCAGTGCCGGCGTTGCCGCGGGTGCTGCCGTCGATCCGGAGGATGGCTCTCCCCGTGTCCTCGGCGAAGCCCGGCCAGACGATCGCGTTCGCCTTCCGCTTGCCCTGGATCTCGATTACGTCGCCCGAGACGAGCCCGAGCGCACGCATCGCGTCCATGCTCACGCGGGCGATGCCGCGGCCGGCGTCCTCGCGCGCCGCTTCCCTGACCGTGACGTTGATGGAATTGTTTGTGTCTGCCATGTGAATCTCCTGTAAATCTGGTAAGATTTACCTAAGGTTAGGGTCGCATAATATATAAATTTAACCAATAACCTTTCTGCTCCGCTGACCATTCCCCATTGCGGGTGCGGCGTCTCTATCGGCCGAACCCATAAAAATGTATCGGTCTCGATCGCAGTTATCGGCCTGTTCCGATCCGTAGAAACGGGTGTCGGAGTCTTCAGCCGGAGCACGGGCGGACCGGCGGTGACCCCTTCTGGGCCCGGTCCTTCCCTCATCCGACTCGATCATCGTGAAGAGTTAGTCCCCGGAACGTGCGGGTGCGAAGGAGCCCACCAGTCTCAGAGCCCTGACGTCTCCCGGTGTGTTCAATGCCGTAATCGTGCTGGACGTTCGGGCCCGGAAACGAGTGATGTCGAGCGGAGCCATCGCGGGCCGACATAAATGCCGGGAAGGGGGAACGGTGGTGCCCACATGACTTCCCGGCATTCTCCGTCGCACATAAACGTGACTCCGACGATAGACAGCCGATCGCCGATGCGCCAAGTGCCGTTGCGATAACTATCCGCCGCTTCCGATGCCATGATATAGGGGCTTCCCCCAGAGAGTTACTCGGGAGAATCTCGCGATGATCGATATTCCACGGGCCGTCGAAACGGGCGGGGCCGCGCTCGGTACGGCGATGGCCGCGCTCGAGGGGCCGATAGCCTACGAGGAGACCGCCTATCACCTGCCGATCTCGTTCGCGGTGACCGGCACCCCGGTGACCGACGCGGACTCGGCCCGGGCCGCGTACGCCGCCTCAGGCGACAACCCGCTTGTCGCCTGGGAGTGCCTCCGGGCCGGCCGGGCGACCGCGTCCGGCCCCGAGGGGTCGCCGTATACGGGCTTCATCCCCGATGCCGAGATCCGCAAGCTCGGGTACTCGCTCGTCGACGGCTCGATCCTCGGACTCTGCCTGATCGTCGGAAAGCCCGACCACGCCGGCGTGGCGGCGGCACTCTGCCGCGAGCTCCAGGAGAAGTACATGCTGACCTTCCTGGCGGGCCCGGTCGTGCCCGTCCTCCAGGAGGCGCACGTCCGGGTCGGGCTCGAGTATAGGCTCGTCCCGCTTGGCTCGACGCCGTCGCACGGCGTCCACTTCGCCGACATCCTGGCGAGGGTCGCGATGATGTTCGGCGGGGTGACCCCCGGAGACGCGGCGCGCCTGCTCGCCTACGCGGCCGAACGGGCGAAGGCGATGGTCATCGCGTTCCCCGGCCTCTCGGACGAGGAGGTCGCCTGCGTCGATGCGCTCCGCATGCTCGGGATCCCGATCCTGCACACGGGCGGGTACGAAGGGGGCGACTGGGTGGCAACCGAGGGAAAGGACGTAGTCCGGCACGGAATGGACCTGCTCGGTATCCGTGTCACGGTCACGGCGATCCCGATCCCGATGGGCTGCTCACCCGCGTTCGAGGGGAAGTCGATCCGCAAGGAGGAGATGTACGTCGAGTTCGGCGGCGGGCGCTCGCCCGCGTTCGAGCTCCTGCGGATGAAGGACCCGTCCGAGGTCGAAGACGGCAAAGTGACCGTGGTCGGCCCTGAGATCGAGGAGCTCGAGGAGGGGGCGGCCGTTCCGCTCGCCATCCTCGTCGATGTCGCTGGAAAGAACTTCCGCAAGGACTTCGAGCCCGTGCTCGAGCGGCGGATCCACAACTTCGTCAACTACGGCGAGGGCTCCTGGCACACGGCCCAGCGGGACCTTATCTGGGTCCGGGTCTCGAAGGAGGCCGTCAAGAACGGTCTCCGGATCGAGCACCTGGGCAAGCTCCTCGCCGCGAAGTTCCGGATTGACTTCCCCGACCTCCTGGACGCGGTCCAGGTGACGCTCGTCACGGACCAGCCCGAGGTCGAGCGGCTCAAGCAGGAGGCCGACGCGGTCTACGAGGAGCGCGACGCCCGGATCCGCGGGATGAAGGACGACGACGTTGACGTCTTCTACTCGTGCACGCTCTGCCAGACCTTCGCTCCCGACCACGTCTGCGTCATCACGCCCGAGCGGCCCGCGCTCTGCGGGGCCATATCCTGGCTCGACGGCCGGATCGCCCACGAGATCTCGCCGGCCGGCGCGAACCAGCCGGTCAAGAAGGGGGGTGTGATCGACCGGAACGGCGGCGAGTTCGAGGGCGTGAACCGGTTCATCAAGAAGGCGTCGCACGGGGCGGTCGACAGGTGCCACCTCTACGCGGTGGTCGAGTACCCCATGACGTGCTGCGGCTGCTTCGAGGCGATCGCGCTCGTCCTCCCCGAGGTGAACGGGATCATGGTCGTGAACCGCGAGTACAAGGGCGAGACCCCGTCGGGCATGACCTTCTCGACCCTCGCCGGCACCATCGGCGGCGGCGCGCAGACCCCGGGCTTTGCCGGGATCTCGAAGGAGTATCTTCTCTCGGACCGGTTCCTCCAGGCCGAGGGCGGTATCGAGCGGCTGGTCTGGATACCGTCGGCTCTCAAGGAGGAACTCGCCCCGCGCCTGAAGGCGAAGCTCGCAGAGAAGGGACTTGACGATCTCTTCGACCGGATTGCGACCGAAAAGGAGGCGACCACCATCGAGGAGTTGATGGCGTATCTCGAGTCCCTGGGCCACCCCGCGCTCGCCATGAAGGAGCTCTTCTAGGAGACCCCATGGCGTACGATGCACCCACGGACTGGAGCGGCGCCATCGGCAGGGTCCAGGTCGGCGCGACGGAGGGCGAGGGGGGAACCCGCAAAGTCTCGTACCGGATCGGCGGCAACGAGGGCCTCCCGTTTGTCGAGCCGAATGACGGCCTTTCGCGCCCGCTCGTCGCGTACGAACTCTGCGACGACCCGTCCTTCTGGTCCCCGCTGGTCATCGAACGGATCGGCGCGATGGCCGCTGACCTCGCGTGCTGGACCCGGGCGGCCGAGACGGACCTCGGCGCCGACCTCGTGCGGCTCTACCTGACTTCGACAAAGGTCCGCGGCTTCGCCGACTTCGACGGCATCGGAGCGGCCGTCCGGACGGTGCTCGAGTCGACGGCCCTCCCCCTGATCGTCGAGGGGCCGAACGAGCCCGCGATCGAGTCCGAGGCCTTCCGCCGGATCGGCGAAGCCGGCGAGGGGGAGCGCCTCCTGCTCGGGACGGCCGAGGCCACCCGGTACCGATCCGTCGCGGCCGCCGCCCTCGCGTACCACCACGGGGTGATCGCGCAGTCCCCGATCGACGTGAACCTCGCAAAACAGCTCAATATTCTGCTCCGCGAGATCGGCGTGCCCCAGGAGCAGATCGTGATCGACCCGTACACGGGTGCGCTCGGATACGGGTTCGAGTACTCCTACTCGGCCATGGAGCGGGTCCGATACGCCGCTCTGAAGGGCGACGGGGATCTCGCCATGCCCATGATCTCGTCGGCCACGGACTCGCTCACGATCAAGGAGGTCCGCGACGCCCCGCCCGGCGAGGAGCACCGGACCGCGATCGCCTGGGAGGTCACGACCGGCCTCGCTGCGGCCGTCGCGGGCGCCGCGATCGTCTGCGTCCGTCATCCCGACTCGGTGGCCCCCCTGCGGGCCGCGATCGAGGCGACCTGGGGGGCCTGCTGATGGCGCTCAAGGCCCTCGACATCTACAAGCTCCTGCCGAAGAAGAACTGCAAGGAGTGTGGCGTCCCGACCTGCCTGACGTTCGCCATGAAACTCGCGTCGGGTAAGGCCGATATCGAGCTCTGCCCGTACCTCGACGAGAACGCGAAGACCGTCCTCGGCGCCTCGACCCGTCCGCCGATCCGGCTGGTGAAGGTCGGGGTCGGCGAGCGGTCGTTCCGGGTCGGGGACGAGTTCGTCTTCTACCGGCACGAGAAGACTTTCTACCACGAGCCGGCCATCCTCTTCCGGGTCTCTGACACCTGGGACGAGGCCACGATCACGGGCGTGGTCCACGAGGTCCGCGACTTCAAGCTGACCCGGGTCGGCCAGGACCTCGTGCTGAACGGGGTCGCGGTCGCGAATGACTCGGGTGATCCCGCCGCATTTGGCCGAGCCGTCGCGATCGTCGAGGCGAACGCCCACCTCCCCGAGGTGCTGATCGCCGACGACCCGGCCGCGCTCGAGGCGGGCCTCGCCCACTGCGGCACCTTCCGCCCGCTCCTCGACGGTGCCACCGACGCGAACGCCGAGGCCGTCTGTGCCCTCGCGAAGAAACATGGCGCTCCGCTCGTGGTCCGCGCGCCGGACTTCGAGCCGCTCGTCGAACTGGTCAAGCGCTGCGCCGCGCTCGGGGTCGCGGACCTCGTGCTCGACCTCGACGCCCCGACCCCGGCCGAGTTCGTGGAGCGCTCCTCGGCCGTCCGGCAGCTCGCGATCGCGCGGGCCGTACCCGAGCTCGGCTACCCGGTCTACTACGACTGCTCGAAGGCTGGCGAGCTCGCCACCGCGGCTCTCTCGATCGGAATTCTCAAGTTCGGCTCGGTCCTCGTCGCCGGCCCGCTCTCGCGCCCCGAGACGGTCGCGGCCATGACCCTGCGGCAGAACGTCTACACCGATCCCCAGAAGCCGATCCAGATGACCCCGGGGCTGTACCGGATCGGGAACCCCGGACCCGAGGCGCCCGTGTTGATGACTGTGAACTTCTCGCTCACCTTCTTCACGCTCCAGGGCTACCTCGAGTCGACCCGGATCCCCTGCTACATGCTGATCGTGGACACCGAGGGGCAGTCCGTGCTGACCGCCGTGGCGGCCGGCAAGCTCTCCGAGACCGTGGTCGCGGACGCGATCAAAAAGTTCGAGGTCGAGGATGCGGTCACGCACCGGAAACTGATCATCCCGGGGTACGCGTCTCCGCTCTCGGGCGCGATCGAGGACGCGACGAAGTGGACGGTGATGGTCGGTCCCCGCGACGCAGCCGACATTGGCGCGTTCCTCGAGACGGAGTGGAAGGGATAGATGCCGATCGTCACCTTTCTCCCGAGCTATCGCAAGATCGAGGTCCCGCCGGGCACGACCATCCTCGACGCGGCCCGGAAGGCCGGGCTCCAGATGAACGTGGTCTGCGGCGGCGTGGGCAAGTGCGGCAAGTGCCTGGTCTACGTCAAAGCCGGCAAGGCTGAGTTTGATCGGCAGAAGTACGGCCGCTTCTTCACGCCGGCCGAGCTCGGGCGCGGGGCCTGCCTCGCCTGCACGACCACGGTCATCTCGGATCTCGACGTGACCGTGCCCGAGGGTTCGCTGATCCAGGAGCAGAAGATCCTGATAGAGGGGCTCGACATCACGACCGCGTTCCGGCCGTCGGTGCTGAAGTACCACCTCACGCTCTCGGCCCCGACCCTCGAGGACCCGTCGCCCGACCTGAACCGGCTCCTCGACGCCATCCACCACCAGCACGGCCCTCCGCCCGATAAGATCTTCGCCCCGCTCGGGGTCCTTCGCCGGATCCCCGAGATTCTCCGTGCGGCCGACTGGGACGTGACCGCGACGGTCGGACTCCAGCCGCCGGGGAAGTACTGGCTCCTGAACGTCGAGGCCGGAGACACCTCGGACCGGCTGTACGGGGTCTCGATCGACCTTGGCACGACCACGGTCGTGGCCTACATCTGGGACCTCATCTCGGGGAAGGTCGCCGGGATCGCCTCGAACTACAACCGCCAGATCTCGTGCGGCGAGGACATCCTCTCGCGCGT
>CAYWVY010000022.1:0-31518 GCA_964461885.1 uncultured Methanospirillum sp.
ATCGACGAGCTCGAGGAGGAGGGCTACGGCCGCCGCTCGAACTGCCGCCGCTGCCTGCTCAAGGTCCCGCGCGGCGCCGACCTCGCGGCCGGCAACTGGGGCGTCATCGGCGACAAGGCCGGCAAGGCGACCTTCGTCGAGGTCTGCTCCCAGAAAGGCGCGGACCTCCTGACAAAGGCGGCCGCTGCCGGCGTGATCGCGACCGAGCCCGCGAACCCCAAGGGGATCGAGATCCGGGGCAAGATCGAAGGAGCGATGACCAAGCTCGGGAACAAGTGGCGCGCGAAGGACTTCGAGGGGCTCGGCGAGGGTGACGAGCGGCTCAAGAAGATCCTCAGCGAGACGAGCCGCTGCATCAAGTGCTACTCCTGCGTCGAGAACTGTCCGATCTGCTACTGCGAGGACTGCTCGACCAAGAACCCGGCACTGGTCAAGCCCGGCCAGATCCCGCCCGGCTTCATGTTCCACCTGATCCGCTTCAGCCACGTCGCAGACTCGTGCGTGAACTGCGGCCAGTGCGAGGAGCTCTGCCCCGCAGAGATCCCGAACGCGCTCTTCATGCACGCCCAGCAGTGCGAACTCGAGGCCCTCTTTGGCCACAAGCCCGGCGTCGACATGTCCCTGCCGGTGCTCGCGCTCGTTGAAGAGAAGACCGAGAGGAAGCGCCTCTCGAACACGGGCGACGACCAGATCTACAAGAACGTCTTCAACCCGGGCCCTGAGCAGGCCTGAAGACTCCTCTTTTTTTAGGCCGCCCGGAGGCGCGCCCCGGGGATCCGCAGCTCAAGCCGCAGGGGATCCAGCGTGACCGCGAGGTCGATCCCGTCGAGCGCGAGCAGATCGCGCAGCAGGACCAGGCCGCGGGCGAGGTCCCGCGAGAAGCTCCGGTCGGGGTGCTCACCGCGATCGGCGTGGAGGGCATCGTCCTCGTAGATGATGAGAACCGGATCACCGCCACTCGCCGTGACGCGGATCCCGGCCGGCCGGGGAACGGTGGCCGCCGAGTACTGGAAGAGGCGCGCGAGGAGGTGCTCGAAGATGCCCAGGATGGCCGGATCGGCCGTGATCGCCGCCTCCGGGACCGTGATCTCGAGATCGATCCCCTCCAGGTCGGCCTCGTCCGCCGCGTCGCGGACGAGCGCCCCGAGGTCCCGGACTTCGAGCGGCTGCTTCCCCAGCTCCTCGATCTCGCCGGAGAACTCGACAAGCCGGCCGATCTCCCCGGCGGCGGCGATTGCCCGGTCGAGCCCTGTGCGGGTCACCGCGTCCTCGGCCGAGTCGCGGGCGAGGCCGATGTACCCGAGGACGATGGTCAGCTCGTTCTTGATGTCGTGGCGCGTGGTGCGGAGGAGGCGGGCGACGGTCTCGTGGACGGCCGTCGGATCGGGATCGCCCGGGAGAGGAGAGAGGACAACCTCGATTGCGCCGATCATCTCGCCCCGGGCGACGATGGGCGCCGCCCTGACAGCGAACGTGCGGGTGGTGCTGAGGGCTTCCGCGGCGAGCCGGCCCGTGAGAATGCCGTCGTCCCGCTCGACCGCCGAGAGGCAGGCGGGGACCTCCGTCGACAGACCGAGAGCGAGATCGGCGAGCAGGCGTCCCTTCGCCCCGGTGAACGGGACGGCATGCGCTCCGTCGCCCCGCCCGACCACGTCCTGCCCGGCGAGGCCGGTCAGCCACGCGAGCGCCGGGTTCCAGGCGATAACTATCCCCTGGGCGTCCAGCGCGTAGGCCGGTACAGGGAGGTGCTCGATCGCCGCGACGACACCGCACAGTATCTCTCCCCCCACGGACATGCAGCGGATAGATTGCCCCGGTCCGTAACAAGCTTTGTGCCTGCGCGTGCGCGGCGGGCGGCGAACCGGCATTTTATAGGCCGGTCGCCCCCATTATATCAGGCGTGAAAGGGAGACGGGAGGCCGGTTCGATCCGGCTCGGACGGGACGGACTGCAGCTCTACGAGCAGAGCGGGTACGGCCGGCCTGGCGGGGACGGACTCTCCCTTGTGCCGGTCGAGGCCCTCTATCTCGTCCATCGCGGTCGGCTCGAGCTCCCCGGCGAGACCTTCGAGAGCCTGCTCGCGGAGTTCACAGCGGACCCCCACTTCCTCCGGGCGTACCTCGTCTACCGCGACCTTCGCGAACGGGGCTACGTGGTCCAGACGGGGCCCCACGACTTCCGCGTCTTCCGGCGCGGGCAGCGTCCCGGCTCGGGGCAGTCGCAGTACATGGTCCGCGTCCTCTCCGAACGCGACCCGATCGCGTTCGACCAGGTGATCGCCGAGGCGACGTCGACCGCGCAGATGCGCAAGTCCCACCTGCTCGCGGTCGTCGACGACGAGGACGAGCTGACCTATTACGAGGTAAAGCTGCCGACCCTGCTGCAGCGGGATGTGGCCGTGCCGGCGAGGTCCGTGACAGCGTGCCCGTTCGGCTGGGCCGTGATCGCGTACGGCGAGGAGGTCGCCGTCCTCGAGGCGGGGGGGTACGGGACCCGGATCGACGACCGCCGCCTTAAGCTCGCGCCCGTCGAGGCGGTCTACCTGATCGAAAACGGGTGGCTTCGCCTCGAGGGCGGCGCGTTGGAGACGGAAGACTACAGCTCCGTCGTCGATGAGATCGACGGCGAGGCCAGTGAGAAGAACGCGGTCTACGCCCACCTCCGCGACCGCGGATACAACCCGAGGACCGGGTACAAGTTCGGCCACCACTACCGCGTGTACGGCGCGACAAAGACCCACTCCGAGATGCTGGTCCACGCGCTTCCCGGCGGCACGACCATGCCCATGTCGGTCATCTCGCGCTCGGTCCGGCTGGCCCATTCGGTAAAAAAGAAGATGCTCTTTGGCTGCGTACATACTGAAGGCATCTTCTTTGTCGAATTTGCCCGCATCAAGCTGTGAGACGACCCATGCCAGAAGCACTCAACCCCTGGTCGAACGGCCAGGCGATTGACACGAGACGCCTCTTCGACGACTTCGGGATCGAGCCTATCGACCCCCTGCTCGACCTCCTTCCCGAGGTGCCCGCGTTCATGCGACGCGGCATCATTGTCGGCCACCGCAACTACCGGCCGATCGCGGAGGCGATCCGCGACCGCCGCCCGTTTCATGTGCTGACCGGGTTCATGCCCTCGGGCCACCCGCACCTCGGGCACCTGCTCGTGATGCGCGAGGTGGCCTGGCACGTCCGGCAGGGCGGACACGGGATGATCACGATCGCGGACCGGGAGGCGCACGCGGTGCGCGGGCTTTCGTGGGAGGATTGCGACCGGTACGGGCGCGAGTACCTGACCGCCCTCTATGCACTGGGCTATACCGGCGAGGCGTACTTCCAGTCCGGAAACGACCGGCTCAAGGACCTCGCCTTCGAGGCCGCGACGAGGGTCAACTTCTCGGAGCTCGCGGCGATCTACGGGTTCGGGGCCGAGACCACGCTCGCCCACGCGATGAGCGTGATCACGCAGGTCGCGGACATCCTCTACCCGCAGGTGGCGGGCGAGCCGGCCCCGACCATCGTCCCGGTCGGGCTCGACCAGGACCCGCACATCCGCCTGACGCGGGACGTCGCGAACGGCCTGCGGTTCTTCACGGTCGAGGACCGGGGCGACCACGTATCGGTGCGGGCGAAGAACGCCCCCGCGGGCGCGCTCGAGGCCGTCGCGAAGGCACTCCCGGGCTCGAAGCGGTACGAGGGGCACGTCGATGTCCGCGGCGTCGCGCACGGCGACGTTTCCGAGCTCGTCCGCCGGGTCGAGCGGGACTTCGGCGGCTTCGGCTTCTACCTGCCGTCGGCGACGTACCACACGTTCATGCCCGGCCTCCAGGGAGGCAAGATGTCGTCGTCGGCCCCCGATTCCCGGTTCGGCTTTGCCGAGCCGTCGGCCGCGGTCAGAAAGAAGGTGATGCGGGCACTGACCGGCGGCCGGACCACGCTCGAGGAGCAGCAGCGGCTCGGCGGCGAGCCCGAGCGCTGCACACTCTACGAGCTGAACCGGTTCCACATGTGCGATGACGACGACGAGCTCGCCGAGCTGCGCAGGCGCTGCACGGCGGGCGAGATCACGTGCGGGGCCTGCAAGCGCGAGACGGCGGACCGCGTGGAGGCGTTCCTCGCGGACTTCCGCGATAGGATGGACGAGGTCGAGCACCTCGCCGCAGAGATCTGAGACTCATGACGAAGAGCACACTCTCCCTGAACGAGCGGCGTCTGCTCGCGGCCCTTGCGCCGCTCGGCGCGGCAGAGGCCCCCGAACTCGGCGCGGCCCTCGGGGCGGCCCCCGACGCGGTCGTCCAGTATGCGAACCTGCTCGCCCAGAACGGCGGGTTGGCAACAGTCGAACGCGTGGTCGAGACGTCGTACGACCTCACCGACGAAGGGCGGCGGTACGCGGAGGCGGGCCTGCCCGAGCGACAGCTCCTCGCCGGGATCAGCGAGAAGACACCGATGGCCGATCTGAAGGCGCACCCGCTCGCCTCGATCGGGATCGGCTGGCTCCGGCGCAAGGGCTGGGTCGCGATCCGCGACGGCATCGTGGAGCGGGCCGGCGAGGCTCCCGAGGGCGATGACGAGCGGGCCCTGCACGCCCAACCGCTGACCGACGGCCCGGGGCTCCGCGATCTCATCAAGCGCGGGCTCGCCGTCGAGCGCGAGACGGTCGGGTACCGCGTGGCGATCACGCCCGCGGGCCGGATCCTCGTCGAGGCCGGCCTCGACCTCCGCGAGGAGGTCGGGCAGATCACGCACGAGATGCTGTTGACCGGCGCCTGGCGGGACGCGGCCCTCCGCCGGTACCGGGTCGACCGCCTTCCGCGACGCGTCGTGCCGGGCAAGGAGCACCCGTACCAGCGCCTCCTCGACGAGATGCGCCGGATCCTGCTCGAGATGGGGTTCGTGGAGATGGGAGGCGAGCTCGTCCAGTCCGGCTACTGGAACTTCGACGCGCTCTTCCAGCCGCAGGACCACCCGGCCCGCGAGATGCAGGACACGTTCTATATCGCCGGCGAGGCCGACCTCCCCGACGGCTGGGAGAAGGTCCGCGATATGCACGAGCACGGTGGCGAGACCACCTCCACCGGGTGGGGCGGGAGCTGGGAGGAGGCGAAGGCCCGCCAGCAGGTGCTCCGCACCCACGCGACAGGGCTCTCGATCCAGTACCTCGCGGCCCACCGGGAGCCGCCGGTCAAGGCGTTCGCGATCGGCCGCGTCTTCCGGCGCGAGGCGATCGATCCGACCCACACGCCGGAGTTCGAACAGCTCGAGGGGATCGTGATGGACGAGGGGGTCACCTTCTCGCACCTGCTCGGCTTCCTCCGCGAGTTCTACCGCCGGCTCGGCTTTCCCCAGGTCCGGTTCCGGCCCGGGTACTTCCCGTACACCGAGCCGTCGGTCGAGCCCGAGGTCTTTGTCGAGGGGCTTGGGTGGGTCGAGCTCGGCGGCGCCGGGGTCTTCCGCGAGGAGGTCACGGCCCCGCTCGGGCTCGAGCAGCCGGTCCTCGCCTGGGGCCTGGGGGCGTCCCGCCTGGCCATGCTCCGCCTCGGGCTCAAGGACCTCCGCCAGCTCTACCGCTCGGACATCGACTGGATCCGCGAGACGCCGATCGTGGGGAGGCGCTGACCATGCCCGTGATCACGCTCCCGTACCGGTACCTCGAGCGGCTCGTCGGCCTGCCCGGCGAGGCGATCGTGGAGCGGCTCCCGATGTTCGGCTCGGACATCGAGCGGCGCGAGGAGGACCACGTCGACGTGGAGTTCTTCGCGAACCGGCCCGACCTCTTTTCGACGGAAGGCGCCGCGCGGGCTTTGCGCGGCTTCCTCGGGGTCGAGGAGGGCCCGGTGCGCTACAAGACCTCGCCGTCGGGCATCGCGTTTTCGGTCGACCCGGGGCTCGCGGCCATCCGGCCGCACCTCGGCTCGGCCGTCGTGCGCGGCCTCTCCCTCGACGAGGAGGCGATCCTCTCGCTGATGGGGCTGCAGGAGTCGCTCCACTGGGCCGTGGGGCGGGGCCGGAGAAAGGTCGCGATCGGCCTGCACGACCTCGCCCGCGTCCGCCCTCCGTTCCGGTACCTCGCCGCGCCCCGGGACCGGAGCTTCGTCCCGCTCGACTTCGAGGAGGCGATGAGCATGGAGGAGATGCTCGAGCGCCACCCGAAGGGGCGGGCCTTCGCCCACCTTGTCGCGGATGCCCCGCGCTTTCCCCTGATCGTCGACGCCGACGACCAGGTCCTCTCGTTTCCGCCGATCATCAACGGCGAGCTGACCCGGGTCTCGACCGCGACCACGGACGTGCTGCTCGACTGCACGGGCACGGACCGCCGGGCGGTCGAGACCGCGACGACGATCCTCTGCACGGCGCTGGCCGAGGCCGGCGGCCGGCTCGAGACGGTCGAGATCGACGGGGTGGCCGCGCCCTCGCTCGCCCCCTCGTTCCGCGAGGTCTCGGTCGGTGAGTGCAGCCGGCTCCTCGGCCTCGACCTGGATGCCCCGACCATGGCCGGGCTGCTCAGGCGCATGCGCTTCGGGGCCGAACCGGCCGGCAACGACCGCGTCCGGGTCGAGGTCCCCTGCTACCGCGCCGACATCATGCACGACTGGGACGTCTTCGAGGACGTCGGGATCGCGTACGGGTACGAACGGTTCGAGGCCGTCCCGTCGAAGACAGCGACGATCGCCGAGGAGCTGCCCGTGACCGGGCTGAAGCGGGACGTGCGCGAGGCTCTCTGCGGTCTTGGGTACCTCGAGACCATGCCGTTCGTGCTGACGAGCGACGACGTGCTCTTCGCTCGCATGCGCCGGCAGCCGGCCCCGGACGTGCTCCGGCTGCTCCACCCGATCTCGGAGGAGCAGTCCGTGGCCCGGACCTCGCTCCTGCCCCTCCTGATGGAGCTCCTCGAGTACAACCGGTTCCGCGAACTTCCGCAGCGGCTCTTCGCGGTCGGTGAGACCCTTCGCGGGTTCGAGACGGGCCTCGGGACGGCGGCCGTCTCGTGCCACGGCGCCGCGGACTTCTCGGAGGCGTACGCCGTCGCGGACGCCCTCTGCCGCGAACTCGGGCTTGCGTATGCGGCCGTCGAGTCCGACGACCCGGCCTTCATCGAGGGCCGGCGCGGTGCGCTCGTCGTCGACGGCGCGACGATCGGCGGCTTTGGCGAACTGCACCCGGAGGTACTCGGCGCGTTCGGCCTCGACCACCCGGTCGCCGCGGTCGAGCTCGACCTCACGGCGTGGTCTTCTGACGACGCGACGGATCGATCCTGAGCCCGGCGGGACCGGTATCCGGCTCCTTTTATCGAACGTGCACTGGCATCCGGCACCGCTCTTATCCCATCTCGCACACCTGGTGGTTATCGAGCCTGCTCACGAAGAGGCTCACCTCTCTTCACCTGGCCCGCACCCAGGAGATCTCTGAACAGGCGACGGACAGGAGATTCCAGGCCGGACGGCCGTCGTCGACAACCCTCTGCAACCTTCCTGAAAGGAGTGTTAAAGGGGAAGGAGACACTCGTGATCGAAGCCCGTCGACGCTACCATCATTCTTACAACCGTCGATCGCGGCAGTCAGCCAGTCACTTCCGTGGAACGGACCGGAACGTGGGGTCAAAAAAGAGAATCGAAGAAACAATCCCGGTTGTCGGCAGGGTTGGATTCACAACCCATAAAAATATATAATTTCACGCGCAGGAGAATGCGGCACCATTCACGTTTCCAGCACGTCCGAGGGGTACCATTACACGATGACCAAACCGGGAAACGATCAATACGCCGATTACCGTCTGGAGAGGCTCACCCCGGAGAACGAGCCAATCTGGGATGAATTCAATGCCTCCTGTCCGGAAGGGAGTCTTTTCCACAGTCTGAAATGGAAACAGATCGCTGAGAACCTCTCCGGGACGCCCGGAGATTATTTCCTGCTGTTTAAAGACGATGAGATCTTCGGGCTCTTCCCGTTTACGGAGCACACCATCCACGGTTTCCGGGGATACATCTCGGCATCCTATCCCCAGTCTCTTCATATACTCCTGCGAGATCACCGGGATCCACTCGCGCTCCCCTTTGTCGTAGAAGAGCTCGCGGGGATGGAGAGCGGCAAGAAACCGATCTCTTTCGTCTGTCCCGCGTCATTGCATCAGGAGACATTCGAAACGATCACGCATTACCCGCGATCCCCCTACCCGCCCTCTCAAGATGATAGCGAGGAAGATATGGTCCTAGACCTCTCCAGCTCGCCGCCCGATGCAATCTGGAGTACGTTTTCGAAAAAGAAGCGACAGGGGATCCGGAGATTCGAAAAGGACGGATTCGTGATCACAGAAGCTCGAACACTGGAGGACCTTAATAACTTTTATCAGCACCATGAAAAGAATATCACGCATATCGAGGGCACGCTGCGTCCGCTCTCCCACTTTGTCGATATCTGGAACACGATGCCAGATGAGATCAGGATAACGTCACTGTCCAGAGGATCCCTCGTTGCGGGGGGTGTCCTCATACTGATCGATACGATGCACAGGACGGTGACGCTTACCTATCTCTCGCTGAATCGAGACCTGCCGAATATCTACACGCCATCGCATTACATCTTCTGGGAAGCGATCAGATGGGCATGGGAGAACGATTTTCAACGGGTATCATTCGGGAGAGAGTACCATAAGTATCTGAACGGGAGCAGCCCACGGTGCAGGGTCAAGAGAGACTTTGGAGCACAGTCGGAGCCGATCTACTCCACAATGATCTCGACCTCGAGACTGTTGTCCCTGGGTATTCGGTCAAGGAAGTACCTGGACCTGAGCCGATCATTGCGAGCTCGGATCCAGGTACAGAGATATTCACCGTGTCCGGGTGTGCCGTCTGATCCAGCACACACCCTCCGCAGGGGTGCCGGATGACCCTCCATGATGCAGGAGATAACTGAGTCTCGTTTTTCACGTTGATCTTCACCACCATTGCCTCACCTGCCACGCATAAGACCGGGAGATGCAGGTGCTCTCGCCTGAGAGTCTCTCGTCCCCATGACATGTGCTGTTCTGGTGCGCAGACAGCGTACCAGTCGGAATTTGTCAGATGTGCAGGGGTCATCGATACGGTGATCCCGGAAGAGGGTACAATCGACCGTGCACCCTCCCGTTTCCTGCGCCGTGACCACATGCCAGCGGCACTATCCAGAATATTCTAGGGAGAGGGGCATGTTTTTATAATTGGTTAATGTTGACTTCGGCATCATCCAGAACATCGAATCCAATAATTAAAATAGTAAAATTGTATAATGCCTGATCGCGATGCCAGATTACCATCTGGAAAGGTTGAACCAGGAGAACGCGAAGGACTGGGCGGATCTCAACGAAACCTCTCCCGAGGGGAGTCTCTTTCACAGTCTGAAATGGAGACAGTTCGCCGAACAGACCTCCGGAGTCCCGAACGAGGACTTTCTACTCTACCGGGACAACGAGGTCTTCGGGCTGTTTCCCCTCGCCGAGGAAACCATCCGAAATTTCCGGGGCATTGCTCCAGCGCACATTCCCTGGACCCTTCCATTCATCCTGAAGGACTATCGCGATCCATTCGCGATGCAGCATGTGATAGAAGAGCTCGGGAACGAGTTCCGAGACGGTAAAACGATCTCCTTTTTCTGCCTGGCGACAGCACATCTGGAGGTATTCGATAGGATCGCCCGGTACCCACGCTTTCCCTACCCGTTCTACGGGGGCGAGAGCGAGGGCGAACTGGTCATCGATCTGAAGAAAACTCCCCCCGACGTCATCTGGGACTCCTTTACTTCCGATTCAGGAGAGCGGAAGAAGATCCGGCGGTTCGAGAAGGACGGGTTCGAGCTGACGGTAGCACGTTCACGAGACGACCTGGACATCTTCTATCAGTATTACGAAGAGAATGTGAACCAGATCGCCGACGGGCTCCTGACGCCATTCTCTTACTTTTCCGATATGTGGGATGCGATGGCGGATGAGATCATGATCATGTTATTGGTAAAAGGATCGACTGTCGCCGGGGGTCAGCTCCTCCTCCGCGATGAACGGCGAAAGCGGGTTTATCTCTACTTCCTTGCTCTGAACAGAAACCTGCCTACCTGCTATCACCCCACCGTGTACCTCAACTGGAAGGCCATCATGTGGGCCTGGGAGAACCAGTATGAAAAGGTCTCCTACGGGAGGGAGATCGAGAGGAATCTGCATCAAAAAAACCCGACCTATCGCCTGAAGACGGGGTTTGGTGCGAAATTCGAGCTGATCTCTTCGGAGATTATCTCGACATCGCCACTGCTCTCGATGGGTATTCGGTCCCGGAAATACCTTGCCTGGGGTCGGTCCGTGCAGTCCCGGATCCTGGCGCATCGATAATCACCGCACTCTGGCGTGCCGCCTGGCCCACAATGTGCCTGTTGCGTGGATGGCGAACACGCCTCCGTGCTGCAGGATGGCGGAACCCTGTTTTTCGGAGCCTCGTTTTTCACATGCTGGCTCCACCACCATCGCCTCCGCCTTCAGCGACACCGAGGGATCCATGTGCCTCGCCAAGGGCCTCCCACTCTCCATCGTCGTCACCTTTTCGTAGCGCATTCTGCGTAACAGGAGGTAACGACCTTGAGACAGATCCGGATTATCGATACGACGATTCGGGGAGAGGACGAAGGCGAGCTGCCGTGCTCCATTCTCCCCCGACAACGCCATTACCACTCATACAAAAACCCAGAGCAAATATTTATTTAATAGTTTCACCATGCATGCATCAGCAATCGCATCGGTGAACGGGTTATCCATCCATCGTTAGGCTATCGACGGAACGTTCGAACGGACATGAGCGACTATCACCTGGAACGGCTGGACGAGGCGAACGCGGAACGCGGGGAGGCGTTCAATGTGGAATCGACGGACGGTACCCTTTTCCACAGCATGAAGTGGAAGAGGATGGCCGAACTGCGCTCGGGAACTCCGCTGCAATATTTCCTGCTGCTCAGGAACGAGGAGGTGATCGGCCTCTTCCCGTTCCAGAACCACACCATATACGGTTTCAGGGGGCTCGTCCCGGCATCGGATCCCCTGAGCCTTCACGCCGTCCTGGGAGATCGCCCCGATCCCTTCGTCATCCGGCAGGCGATGGACGAGTTCGGGAGGATATTCGACAGACGGGAGAGGGTCTCGTTCGTCTGCGTCGCGTCCACGCGCCCGGAGCTGTTCGACGCGATCAGCGACGCTCAGCTCTTTCCGTACCCGTTCTCCGAGTACCAAGGCGAGGGGGAGATGGTCATCGACCTCGTGAGGACGCCGCCAGACGCAATCTGGGACTCCTTCTCAAATAAAAAGGGACAGCGTAAGTATATCCGTCGATTCGACGAGAACGGGTTCGGGATCACCGATGTCCGCTCAGAGGACGAACTTCGCCTCTTCTACACGTATTACAAGGAGAACATGTGCCGGATCGGTGGCAATCACCTGCCCTTTTCGTACTTCCTGGAGCTGCTGCGCTCGATGCCCGACCAGGTCAGGATCACCCTCCTCTCGAAAGGTTCACTGGTCGCCGGGGGCGCATTCAATCTCCTCGACCTGGTCCGGCGACGCGTGCACGGAGTGTTCCTCTCACTCAACAGGGACCTTCCCACCAAGTACTCGCCCTCGTACTACCTCTACTGGGACAGCATCAGGTGGGCGTGGGAGAACGGTTATCGACAGTTTACCCTCGGGAGGGAGTTCGTGCACGAGATGGTCGAAAATAACCCCCGGTACCGCTTGAAGAGGGATTTCGGCGCTGAGTTCGAGCCCATTCACTCGAGACTGGTCCCCATGACGACCATCTTTTCGATCGGTGCCAGGGTGAAATATCTCCAGGCTCAGAGACTCACCCCACGCGACGCGGGCCAAGCATAGACGTGAACGACCACCCCTCGTCCACCCGGGGATCGTATCCTGGGGGAGGACCCGCCGTACGGCGACACGCCGGTCGCCGTGACCAACACCCCGTTTTCTGGTTCGGCACCTCCGGCCAGTGGAGCGATGCAGGGGGAGGGGTCCCATCACTCCCGGATCCCCCGACCCGAACGCCGTGCTGATGGCGCCGGCACCGGAGGGCATCGTGACACGGGATCCGCCGCCCTCCCCGTCACAACTGTCACGTTCGCCGGCAGACAGGCTCTCCAGGCTGCTGTCTCCGTTCCTGCCGGGAAACAGCCGTCCTCCTTCCTCTCCTCCCATCATCTTGCTGGCGCCAGGACTCCTGCGGATCGACGGGAAGCCGGGCTTGAGCAGGACCACGGAAAGAGATATCATCGTCAAGGGATATGCACAGAATGCTTTTTGGTGATAGTAAGCAGACGGGTTGTCCAGAAGACGATGGAGAAGCAGGGATGGTTCACCGGGATCGTAAAGATGAGAAAGAACCTCGGGATAGGAGACCCTGCTGTGTTCGATGCTGATACGAGGCGGAACAACCGCGGACGGATGACAGATGAGTTCCACTGACACCGAACCTGCAGACATGACTGAATATCGCCTCGAGAGGCTGGACCACGAGAACGCGAATGCGTGGGAGGAGTTCAACAATTCGTCTCCGGAGGGAACCCCGTTTCATAACCTGGAATGGATGAGAATCACGGAGGAGCACTTCCATGTACGGAACCAGTACTTCCTGCTGTACCGGGACGATGACCTCGCCGGGCTGTTCCCGTTCATGGAGCATTCGATCCATCGGTACCGGGGGCTCATCGCTGCGAACTACCCTATCACGCTTCACGCACTCCTGAAAGACTCCCACGACCCGCTGGTCCTGCGGTTCGTGATAGAGGAACTCAGGAAGCTCTATCGTGAACGTAAGGGGATTGCGTTCATCTGTCCCGCGACGTTACACCCGGAGACGTTCGTGACCTCCCCGGGGTACCCGGTCTTCCCCTATGCCGATGACGGGGACATGGTCCTCGACCTGTCCATCTCCCCTCCGGAGAAGATCTGGAGCTCGTTCACCTCGGACGGGGGACAGCGAAAACTGATCCGGCGGTTCGAGACGGACGGGTTCGAGATCACCGAGGTGGACACGGAGGCCGATCTGCAGCGTTTCTACCAGTACTATGCCGAGAACATGAACCTGAAGGGAGCGATGCTCCCTCCGTTCTCGTACTTCTCGGATCTGTATGGAACGACGTCCGACCGGGCACGGGTGACCCTTCTCACCAGGGGACCTCTCGTCGCCGGGGGTGTCTTCAACCTGCTCGATACGCGTCGACGGAAGGTCTATGGTCTCTACCTCTCGCTGAACAAGAACCTCCCCAACAAGTACTCCCCTTCGTATTACCTGTACTGGGAGGGAGTCAACTGGGCATGGGAGCATCACTATGAAAAGTTCTCGCTCGGCCTCGAGTACGAAAAGGACCTGGACGCGAGGAACCCGCGATACCGGATCAAGCGCGACTTCGGTGGGCAGTTCGAGCCCGTCGCCTCGAGGATGATACCGCTGACGACCCTCTTTGCCATGGGTGTCAGGTACAAGACCTACCAGTCGGGGAGGCGTTCCGCCGGGTCCCGGGGCCCGATGCCGCCGTAGATCGACTCGTCACGTCCTGGTGCCATACGGGGGGGGCGCGGCGTCTGCGGACCGACGCCGGGGGCCAGACCAGACGTATCAACCCCGTCCCTGCACCAGAAGATAGTCGGCCCCGTTCGGTCGTACCCGCTCTTTCCATACGGTTGACGAGGGCGACATGGTCATTGACCTCTCGAGGGCTCCTCCAGAGTCGATCCGGAGCGCCTTCTCGAAGAAGGAGCGGCAATAACTCCGGAATGACGACAGGGATGGATTCGACCTTGGGGAGGTCGATCTGATCGAGGGGCTGAAGACCTTCAATCATCACCATGAGAGGAACACCCACCCGATCAGGGCATGCTCTTTCCGTTCTTTCACTGTCTCGAGCTGTGGAACACAGGCCCTGAGGAGATCACCGGCGAGTTCATCCCGGGAGGAGTCGCCGCGAGCGGGCCCGGCACGTGATCACGGTCGAGACCAGTGATCTATCCTGCCAGCGCCACCCGACCCACACAGAGCCCGGTCACGATACCCAGGTACGGGCTACCATTTGTGGTAGTAGTGATCAACTTTCGACGGGCCGCCGGTTCGTGCGGATCCACCTGCGGATCAGAGGCGACGACCCCACTTGTCCTTCATCCGAGAGCGCGGGGGCGTATTGCCGGTAAAATACGTTTATTTCCACTCTCTCGCCCACAGATAAAGGAAAAAATAAATTGTGGGATACCAAAAAAAGATACGATAGGTGGGGATAGCAGGGTTGATGATATTCCCCAGCGGTCGAGAACGATTCGCCAGTGGCACCCGTAGCGGTGAACCCAGGGTACCGACGAGCTCTCGTTGTCCCCAGGTCGCAGAACGGCGACACCGTCGGGCGGCATCGACTGGTGGATTTCTGATCACGGAGCGGATATGGCGGACTATCACCTCGAAAGGCTGGACGAGGAGAATGCTGCGGCGTGGGAAGGCCTGCGAATTGCCTCTCCCGAGGGGACCCTGTTCCACAGCCTGAAGTGGATGCGGATCGCGGAGAGACGGGCAGGCACTCCGTGGTGTTATCACCTGCTCTACAAAAACGAATCTGTCTGCGGGCTGTTACCGTTCGCAGAGCACACTATACATGGCTACAGGGGGTTCGTCCCGGCCTCATTTCCGATGACCCTGAACGCGGTGCTCAGGGAGTGCGACGATCCGTCCCTGCTGGACAAAGTGGTCAACGGTCTCCAGAGCATGAACTGGAGCCGGAAGAGGATATCCTTCGTCTGTGCCGCATCGTTGCGTTCGGAACTGTTCGAAACGATAACAACCCACCCGGTCTTCCCCTACCCGTTCTCCTCCCGGTATGAAGGGGAGGGTGAGATGATCCTCGACCTGCGCGAACACCCTCCGGAGGCGATCTGGGACTCCTTCACCGCCCGATCCGCACAGCGAAAGTACATCCGGAGATTCGAGGAGAATGGGTTCACGATCACCGAGGTGCGCTCGGAGGCCGAGCTGCGCCACTTCTACGACTACTACTCCGAGAATATCGCGCACATCGGAGGAACCCACTCGGACTTCTCGCACTTCCTCGACATGTGGACCTCGCTCCACAAGGAGATCAGGATCTCGCTTTTATCGAAAGGCTCGATCATAGCGGGGGGCCTGCTCCAGCTCAGGGATCTCCCTCGCAAGACCGTCTACGCGGCGTACCTGTCGCTGAACAGGGATCTCCCGAATACCTATCACCCCACCGTGTACCTCTTCTGGGAGGCCGTCAACTGGGCCCACGAGAACCGCTTCGAGCGGCTCTCGTTCGGACGGGAGTACGTCCAGGACCTGGAGGAGGGAAACCCGAGAGCCCGCAATAAACGGGAATTCGGAGCGCGTTTCGTCCCGATGTTCTCACGGATCGTCCCCCTGACACGGATCCTCGCCATGGGTATCAGGTACACGAACCATTAAGTCGCGTCGTACGCACTTCACCAGTATCCTAGCCTGTAGGAGCAAGCAAAACCCCGGGAACAGGTTCCGTCGGCGCCCGGTGAGGTCGGTTTCGTCGACTGCCACCGGGGTGCCTCCCGTCATCCGTTCAAGGCGGCGCGGACCATCGGGCCGGACCTTCCACGGAACTATAGCCGGACCGGGACGCCGCGACTGGCGAGGTACTCCTTGACGTCCCGGACGGATAGTTCCCCGTAATGGAAGACCGAGGCTGCAAGTACCGCGTCCGCCTTCCCGGCCACCAGGCCGTCGTAGAAGTGCTCGAGTCGGCCGACGCCCCCGCTGGCGATCACCGGGATCCCCACCGCGTCCGAGATCGCGGCCGTGACCGGTATGTCGAAACCGTTCTTCGTACCGTCGGTCTCCATGCTTGTGAGCAGAACCTCGCCCGCTCCCCGCTCCTCCGCCTCGCGGGCCCACGAGATCGCGTCGATCCCGGTCGGCCGGTGCCCCCCATACGTCACGACCTCGTACCAGCAGGACCGGCCGTCGGAGAGCTCTATGGGCGTGCCGTCGGGATTCGGGTCGAAGTTCCGCCGCACATCGAGCGCGACCACGATGCACTGGGTCCCGAACGCGTTCGCGCCCTCGGTGATCAGTTCGGGCCGCTCGACCGCGCTCGTGTTGACGCTGACCTTATCCGCGCCGGCGCGGAGGATCAACCGGATGTCGTCGGTGGTCCTGATCCCGCCGCCGACCGTGAGCGGCAAGAAGAGCTGGTCGGCCGCACGTTCGATCACCTCGACGATGGTCCCGCGCGCCTCTTTTGAGGCCGTGATGTCGAGGAAGACCACCTCATCGGCGCCCTGCTCGTTGTACCGGGCCGCGAGCTCGACCGGGTCGCCGGCGTCCCGAAGTCCGACGAAGTTCGTCCCCTTGACCACCCGCCCGTCCTTGATGTCCAGGCACGGGATGATCCGCTTGGTCAGCACCATGGCATGTACCAGATCGAACTCGGGGATATTCAGAGTTATGGGTTCAAGTAGCCCGCCGTCCACCTCTACTGGCATGGAATCGGGGATGCGCAAGATCACATGGGCCGCGCAGTACATGCCCGTGCTGCGGTCGATATCAAGGCGGTTCGAGGACGAACGGCCTCTCGAGGGGCAGCGGATCGCGATGGCCCTCCACGTCGAGGCCAAGACGGCAAACCTCGTCCGGGCTCTCGCGGCCGGCGGGGCCGAGGTAGCGATCACGGGCTGCAACCCCCTCTCGACCCAGGACGACGTCGCAGCCGCGCTCGGAGAGTTCGAGGGGATCCGGTGCTATGCCCGGCACGCCTGCCCGGTCGACGAGTACTACGCCGCGATCGACCGGGTCCTCGACACCAGGCCGTCCGTGACCATCGACGACGGCATGGACCTGATCCACCGGCTCCACACGGCCCGGCGCGAGCTCCTCGAAGGGGTGATCGGCGGGTGCGAGGAGACCACGACCGGCATCCACCGGCTCCGGGCGATGGCGGCCGACGGAAAGCTCGAGTTCCCCGTGATCGCCGTGAACGACACGCCGATGAAGCGCTCGTTCGACAACGTCCACGGCACGGGGGAGTCCGTGCTCGCATCGCTGATGATCACCACCAACGTGCTTATCGCGGGCAAGCGACTCGTGGTGGCTGGCTACGGCTACTGCGGCCGCGGGCTCGCACGGAAGGCGCAGGGGATGGGCGCCCGGGTGATCGTGACGGAGGTGGACCCCCGCCGCGCGCTCGAGGCGCACATGGACGGCTTCGACGTGATGACCATGGACGCGGCGGCTGGGTGCGGCGACATCTTCGTCACGACAACGGGAGATATCGGCGTGATAGGCGAGCGCCATTACGGGCGCATGAAGGACGGGGCAGTCCTCGCGAACGCCGGCCACTTCAACGTCGAGATCGACCTGGATGCGCTCCGCACGATCTCCTCGGTGGTCGAGCAGCGCGATGGGATCGAGACGTTTACCCTCGGGGACCGGCGCATCCATGTCCTTGCCGAGGGCCGGCTCGTCAACCTCGCGACGCCGAAGGGGATGGGGCACCCGATCGAGGTGATGGACCTCTCCTTCGCGGTCCAGGCCCTCTCGGCCGAGTACATCGTCCAGAACGGACGGGGCATGCCAGGCGGGGTATACGACGTGCCGACATCGATCGACGAGGGCGTGGCCAGAGAGAAGCTCGTCTCGCTGGGAATCGAGATCGATCGTCTCTCGGACAAGCAGGTGCACTATCTCTCGGCCTGGGATGTCGGGACGTAAGGGTTATTCGAGCAGGAGGCGAGGCAGGGGCATGCTGATCGCAGGGGAACGCCGTGAGGCGTCGTCGGGGCGATCGTTCGACGTGATCGACCCGGCGACAGGTACGAGCATCGCCCGCGTCCCACGGGGGGACCGGGACGATCTCGGGGAGGCGATCGAGGCGGCGACAGAAGCGGCACCGGCATGGGCGGAGACAATGGCCCGCGACCGCGGGAAGGTACTGGCCCGTGCGGCGGCGCGGGTCCGCGAGCGGACGGACCGGCTCGCCGAGCAGCTCACGAGGGAGCAGGGCAAGCCGCTCCGCGAGGCGGTCGACGAGGTTCGCGGCGCCGCGAATGTTCTCGAGTACTACGCCGGGCTCGCATCGAGCTTCGCGGACACCCGGTTGCGACTGGCCGGGAGGCTCGAGGCCGAGGTCCGGTACGAGCCGATCGGCGTGACCGGCGCCATCATTCCCTGGAACATGCCGGCGCTTCTCTGTGCCTGGAAGGTCGGTCCCGCGCTCCTCTGCGGGAACGCCGTGATCCTCAAGGCGGCCTCGACCGCGCCGCTCACGCCTCTCGCGCTCGCATCGTGTATCCACGAGGCCGGGCTTCCCGCGGGCGTGCTGAACGTCCTCACCGGGCCGGGCGAGACGATCGGCGAGGCAATGGTCACGGACCGGGCCATCCGCAAGGTCTCGTTCACGGGGTCGTCCGGGACGGGCAAGCGGATCATGGCCCTCGCGGCCGGGAACATGACCCGGATGACGCTCGAGCTCGGCGGCTCGGACCCGATGATCGTCTGCGCGGACGCGGATCTCGACGCGGCAGTCGCAGGCGCGGTCTCCGGCCGCTACTACAACTCCGGCCAGGTCTGCACCGCGGTCAAGCGCCTGTTTGTCCAGGAGCCTATCGCCGACGAGTTCCTGCGTCGCCTCACGGCGTCGGTGCACCAGCTCCGGGTCGGCAGCGGGCTCGAGCCCGGGACGACCATGGGCCCGCTCAACACGATGCATGCCCGGGACGAGCTCGGATCTCTGGTTGACGAGGTCCGCGAAAGGGACGAAGGGAGGATAGTCGCAGGAGGCGGAGTCCCGGACCGGGCGACGGGCGGCGCGTTCTACGCCCCGACTATCGTCACGGACGTCGCACCCGGGTCGGCGCTGCTGACCGAGGAGGTCTTCGGTCCCGTGCTGCCGGTGGCCCGGTTCGGGTCGCTCGACGAAGCCATCTGCCGGGCAAACGACAGCCGGTACGGCCTCGGCGCCTCGGTCTGGACCCGCGACCCCGCGGTTATCCGCGAGGCGACCCGGCGGCTCCAGGCAGGGATCGTCTGGGTGAACCTCCACCTCAAGGTTCCGCCCGAGGTACCCTTCGGGGGGGTCAAGGAGTCCGGCCTTGGGCGCGAGAACGGGACTCAGGCCCTCCGGGCCTGGAGCGAGGAGAAGACCGTGCTTGTCCGACCGTGAGCGGGACAGTGGCGAACGCATTCGTTCGTAATGAGGGGTATTGGTTTACCACCCTACCCCGGGACGGATTCAGCAGAAATAGCCCATTTCACGATCTACATTCTGTGAGAATGGAACGGGATACGGCTTCAGGGGTCCCTTTCAGGAGTATCGCGATCTGTTCAGCTCTTACTGCTTCCGGCAGGCATGGCCTCCTCGAGCGAGGGTCAGGGGCATCAGACAGTTACAGCACTTCTGAGACGCTACCGCGCCTGATGAAGTACAATGGGGTGGATCCAGCCAGGTTCCCGTTCTACCTCAAGGAACTGGAGTTCGAGTAAAATTACCGGGACGCCGATCTCTTTGATCAACTGATTGAAACGCTTGGGAAATACACTCGGGTGGCAGTAACTGAGTAATTACCTTGAATTATGAATTCCTGGATTTCCCGTCCTCGCATTACCTGAACTGCGAAACTATCACTCAGTACCGTCTCCCGCAGTTCATTGGCTATTCCGTCTGTGAAAGGACAATCAACAATACGATGGTTACCGTCATGTTACTCTACGAGGTTATCCCAAAACTGATTATAACCCCCGTCTCATCGATCGAATGGTCCGATTTCGGCGATATAACGAATGAATGAGAGTTTTGGGATAACCTCATTAATTGTTCTGATGGTAACAACGTCCATAAGATGGTTTGATGACGAAATCAGGCAAAAATCTCAATATTGAGATTGTCATAAATCTTTCCATCGATTGAACGATCATTCCTGAACCGAACGTAATCATTAGAAGTGAATCGGCCCACTTCCTTGTAACCAGGCACTTCCTGATAAAGAAGTTCGTCAGTCGTCATCAAGATGGCATAAAAGTTTTTGTCCTCGATTTGATTTACCTCTAGTATAGAACGATCGTCTGATTTATACCCGAAATGAGAGCGGAACGCCATATTGATCGTGCGATCTTGGCGATCGAATAAATCTCGAAATCGGTCCAGCTGGCTCAATGGAGTTAGAACGAGGTCATAGGATCGCGACTCAAAAAACCATGTCATACCTTCCACTTCATTGTAGGTCAGTGCTTCATTTGTTTTAAACGTGTACGGCGAGGAAAAAGCACCCCAAAAGCTGAGGCTCCAGATTCCCGCAACTAGAATGATGGGTAGTATCGTCTGTCGGCTAAAACTTCGACTATTTGAGATCAGTACATAAAGGGAGAGAGTGAACAACGGCACTTGAGCATAGACGATAAAGTTCAAATTTGTCAGGCGATCCGGCTGATGTGAGATTATCGGGTTGAGAAATAAAATTATCTCGATAAAAAGAGCGAGAATATAGAGGATAGAAAGCAAGATAATATTGTTCTTCACAGAATCGTGGATAGTATTTTTATTCAGATATACATAATAGAATCCAAGGAGAATCACCATCATAGATACAATATATCTCCCATAATAAATAAATAAAAATATGAATAAGTGGAAAAAATCGAGATTGGCACTGGATAATTTACTAACGGTACCTGATAATACTGTCTCGGTGGATCTCTGGATGAAAGCGTAATAACTCTGAGCGAAGTTTATCATAAGGGTTGAATTATATATAAACCATGAAAAAAATCCAATAATCAAGAGTAATAGAGGTCGGACATCACTACGGAATTCAGCAAGAAAAAAACGATTCACAATTTTTTCAGGTATCCCCTGTGTCAGCAATAGTGAAAATACAAACAGGACGATGAATGGGTGCATGAACGGAACCAGCACCGTTGGAATAATAATGAGAACCGCGTTTGAGATAGATCGGTTCCGAATGTAACGGAGCAGGCAAAGAAGGTAGACCGGGATGTATGCAAAAAAAAGCGCATGGGGGACATTAAGAAAATTGTACGGACCGAGGTACAGGACGAATGAGGTAAGCAATGCAATCTGCATCTGCTTCTCTTCTGTCAGAAAGAAGCGAGAAAAGAGATACAAGCCACAGATAAGGATAAAAGAGAATATAATCGGGATAATGAAGGCGACTCCGTTTGCTGGAAGTCCGGTGAGGGTTTTGATTATTGCACCAACGATCGGGCTCGCAGGATATATATCCCATGCACTGATTGAGCCGGTGTTGCTGATATGTTCATATTCGCCGATATAGCTCATATCATCTGCTCTGCCCATCGAGTAGTAACCGAGCAAATACGGAATCAATAAGATGACAGCATGGTTAAGTGCCAATAACAAAGCGCCCAATTTTTTTCCATTCGCATTGCCTGAGAAGACTGCTAACGCGGCGAGGAGATAACAGAGAAGAGATGCCAAGAAGAAGAAGGGAGGCAGTTCGGAGTATATATTGACAACATAGCCTACAGGCTGGTGAAAGAACAGGGCAAGGACATTGAGGGCAATCAGGGCGAAACCTAAAGTCAGGTATAGTTTCAAAAGCGAATATTTTTCCATGGAGTTAATAATGGATCCTGTAGGGTTCGGCCGAATTTGCGTTTCCATGCTTTTCCTCGTGTAGATTAGTATGGCGCTATGGATTCAGGAAGCGTACAATGATTCAAATAATTCTGCAGATTTGGTCCACGTGAACTTCTCCTCAGCGGTCTTTTTCGCGCACCTCCCCAATTGTTCCGAAAGATCCCGATTTTTTAATAAAATAGCAATTCCTGCGGCAATCTGCTGTGTTTCGGGTTCGATGAGGATGCCATTTTTCTTATCAATTATCGCCTCGGGGATACCGCCGACCGCCGTGGCTACAATGGATTTTCCCATCCCCATGGCTTCCAGGAGGGCCAACGACACGCCTCCCTCTCCCAGGGGCGTATGGGCATATATGTCACACATTTTCAGAGGCACCAGGGGGTTCTCTACGTTGCCGGTAAAAATTACGTTCTCTTCAACGTTCATCTCTCGAGCGAACGCTTTCACCTCGTTCGAATACTCACCCTCTCTGACCACGATGAGCACGATACCCGGATATGTGTCTCGTAGTATCCGTAGAGCCTTGATCAGCAGTTTCAGTCCCTGCGCCTTGTACGGAAGTGCTGTCATACCAATGGCGACTATGGTGATGGAACGCTCACTAATACCAAAATCATCCTTGAATTGCTGAACGTCGTCATCCGAGACCTCGCCGACCTTCACCCCCGCGTAGGTGATGGCTGTGCGTGGCATAGTGAGACCGTCGGTGTCGACGATTCGTCTCTGTAAACCCATGGAGACGAAAGTCACGCAATCACAGGCGTTCAGGAGAGACTGCATGATGATCTTTTCAAAACGTCCGATTGCTGCTTCCGGTTCTGTATGGAAGGTGTTGATCAATGTGCACCCATGGGTCCTCTTATAGAGTACACCTGGTAAGAGGCAGTACCAATCCCCCTGTGTATGAATCGCATCGGGACGATAGTGCAGTAAATGACGATAACCCGAGAGGGAAAATCCAAGTTTGCTCTTATAGCCCTGAATGTTTTCCTGGTCGCGACCTTTCCTGAAGATCACTCTGACATCGATAGATCGTTCGGTCAGAGTAGTGACGAGGTTATCCAGATATACCTTAATACCTCCACCTTCGCTATTTTTCCAGTAATTCGTAAGTATTGCAACTTTCATGGAATCCCGCCCATGGCATCTTTGTAAACGTTTAATATATCTATAGAAATGGATTCCCATTTGAATTGATCTGCGTACTTCAGGATGTTCTCACGGTCCCACTCCCCATCGAGTGCGAGCAGGATCTTCTCTTCAAGATCGCTGGAGTTTCCCGGCTCGGTGAGCAATCCGTACCTATCCGTGACGATAACATCAGGAATACCGCCCACCCTGGTCCCGACAAAGGGTTTTCCGCATCCGAGTGCCTCGAACATGACGGTTGGGTTTCCCTCATTGAGACTCGGTAGGACAAAGAGATCGCAGGCATTTATCCAGACGGGAATATCCTCGTGTTTTTTCGCGCCAGCGAGTTGGATATACTCATTAAGCCCAGCAGAACGGATCTGCTTCACAAGGGCCTTTTTCTCGCCCCCCATCCCGATAATGACACAGAGGATATCTTTCCGCTTCCTGGCAATCGCCCCGATTGCCTCGATGAGATACCTCTGTCCTTTCACCCGTTCGAGGTTTCCCACGGTAAGGAGGATTTTTTTATCTAATGGGAGCCCAAGTTCCTTCCGACATTCCATTATGTCCAGGGGATAGAAAAGGTCACTCCTGAACCCATTCGGTATAATATGGACTGGGGTATGGACATTCAGCCTCTCGATACACTCCAGGTTTTTCCGGCTGACGGTGATGATGACATCTGCCGAGTTCAACACATATTCAATTTTCTCTTTCCAGGTGGAATCCTTGAATGGAAGCGAATAGATGTCATAGCCATGTGCGGTTACAACAAGTGGCACCTCAAAGTGCTCTTTCAACCGAGCTCCAACATAGCCCCCGGACCAGGTTGCATGTGCATGGATCAGGTCAAATTGGAGGCGGTTTCTATTTATCGATTTACACGCTGCGGAGAAATGATTTTCCCCCAACCGCTTATAAAAAAAATCAGTCGGAATGTAACAAACGGGGGTCGGAAGCACCGTAATGTTCGGGGGAAGGTTATCGCATTTAATGAGGTTAGCTCTTCGGAAATTTGTGAGAGAATTTATTGGGATTACTGATGAGATCTCGGCAAGGGGGTTGTGCCTGATTAATACTGACACATCAGGAAAAAATTGTGCAATTGATTCCGTTTGATCTTTTACAAAACTAAAGTACTCAGTCGCAACAATCAAAATTTTTTTATTTAAAATTCCCTCGATCATGCGCATCAGTACGAATAGTTACCATATACCTTATCCGGATATAATCCCAGGCGATGCGCGATGTCAATGAGATGTCTACCTCGCATGATGAGAGGGTAATAGGTGTCATAATTAGCAAATATTTTTTTCTCGGAGGACATTATCGCATCAAATTCCTCTTCTGATAAGCCCAGTTTACTTATTACATATCCGATCTCTTCGGCGATAGTCTCCTGATCATAGGTCGGGTCCTTAAGCTTTTCCAGAGCATCTTCCCGTGTCATTTGAAGGGACCGAATCAGCGCCGAGAATTCGATCTTTCTTTTATCTATCCCGAATTTTGTGGGCAGATAATATCCATGAACAAATCGGGTGTAAATATTCTCATAGTGATGGCCGCCATAGTATTCCCACCCGATCTCTTTCCTCAAAATATCCATAGATTTTGATTTTTGGTAATCCATATAGTATAGCGGTTTGAAAAATTGGAGCCTCTTTATGAAATGGTAATAAGCGATATCCGTGAGGGTGTGGTTCGGGATGTGCTGGAGCCTTTTATTTTTCCCATATTTTTTATAAACGCTGGCGATATATTTTCCATCTCCATATCCCCAGGCGGGCGGCTGATTACCTTCAGTTCGAAAATTACTGCCATTGATAATATAGTGTATCCTCTCTTTCATGGCAACGTCATACAAAACCGATTGGATGACCACATCCGTCGGGGCATCTGCATCAGGAACTGAAGCTTTGAGAAAAGCGACTTGAAGGTCTTTGAACTCCTCCCAATCGACAACGTAGGTGTGAAGGTCGATTCCCAGCGTGTCTGTCGCCTTTTTTATATTGCTCACTGCAATATTTGAATTCCAGCCGTTGTCAAGATGTACGGCCAGTGGACGTAGTCCCCATTGCTTCGCCAGATAGAGACAGTACGTACTATCCGTACCTCCACTGGCACCGATCAGACAATCGTATTCATTTCCTTTTCCCCGCTCGGCTACATCCCTGATGATGGATTGTAACCGCGCCTCGCCCTCAGCATTCAGCGGGTAGTTGTTATTCCGCTCCTCAAATTCATGGCAATAATTGCAGACACCGGAATTATCGAATTGGATCCCAGGCATCGTTGTGTCACAGATACAATTAGTACAAATAGTGTAATCCTGCTCAACCATTATGATCACCATTACCAGGAGACTTCTTTTCCGCGAAACGTAGCGTCACGATCTTCGCAGCGCTATCGATGGATGGAGTCCTTTTACTCCTCCAGCAGATGGGCAAAAGGTCCGTACACGATGCGTATCGGTCCTCTCGGGAGCCGATCTGAACCGAAAAGGAGACCGCGACACCCGCCTGTTGTTCAACCCCAGCCTCGGAGGTTACCCCCGCAGAACGCCAAGAGGCGAAGGTCGGTACGCCCACATCGAACACGCCGTGCCGATGAGAAATTCCGGTTGCCTGTCGCACCCAAGGATTGCTCTGCAGACTCCAGATGCACCCACCCACTGTAGGTCTGCCAGTACTGACATAATCGGCTAGGTTCTCAGGGATCTGAGAATGTTGCTCAAGGGTGACAGGGGATGGGGAAGAGATTGTCGGTTCATCTCCAATGACTGCGATCATGACGGATCCCTCGCGGCAAACCGATATCGGTACTGAATCTCTGGTCCTGCCTTCATCTCAAAATAACTCTGAGGATAGTTTTCGATAAACCATACCAGGAACGCTGTCGTGTCGATCTTCTCGCTGATCAAGTGATCCCGCTTTACCCTCCATGCACTTTTGCTCGAGGGATCTTCAAGGATCTCCTTTGCTTTAACCACTGCCACTTCGCCTTCATTGAAACTGTAGAGGAGGTCGTACCTCTCCTCGAGGTCAATGAAGTTGCCCATGGTACCGGCGAGAGAAGAGACATAGATTGAGGGAGTTCCAAGCAAAGCGGCTTCCGACGCCATCGTCGCCCCCTCTCCTAGATAGAGCGTCGCATAATAGATAAGATCGTGGATCCTTTCAGGGGGGATAGCGATCCGATATTTCTCGAGTTCCAGTGGGAGTGGCCCCTCGGAAGTAATCAGGACTTGGCCAAAGTGCTCCAGCTCCTTCACGAGGCCGATCTTATCCCTGATGCCATGCTGCCCCTTGTCATGGCTCGCCTGCCATGAAACGAAACGGACAACGGAAAAATGGTCGTCCAAGGAGAGGCCAACATCGTCAAGGACGCTGGGATCAGGGGTGAACTGGTTGGGATGTAGATACTGTAGCTCCGTATATCCGTCATACCGTATCTGCTTGTCACCGAATTCCTTTCTAAAACAAGCGGGGGTGAGAATAGCATCGGTGAATGGGGCGTAGAGCATGTGTTCCCATTTTGCATGTTCCGTGTCTTCCAGCGCGATGGAGGGCTTTCTCAGCATTTTTGAAACATGCCCGACTCGAACGGAGCCGAACCCCAGGAACAGATCTGGCTGGAATTTCCTGGTATTCTGGTACATCTTAAGATCTAAAAGGGGGATATTGATCAATTTTTGAAGTAACGAGCTTCCATAATTGCCGATCTTGATATAAGATAAACCATAATTATCCAGTAGCGTATATGCCAGGTCCTTCTCACTCGCGGTAATCAGGATTTCGTGCCCTCGCCTCTCCATCTCCCAGATGAAGTTCTTGAAATAATGGACATGCGCAGGATGGTTGATATCGACGACGATCCTCATGATGATCGGTCCATTCCGGCAAAGGCGTTCTCGAGTTCCGCTCGCGTCGGGTAGCTGATCAACACGGCTCGTTTTCGGCCGTGGTATACGAAAAAGCTTCCGGCGGCGAGCGCAGAAGCATTTCCATCACAGCATCCATTTCTGAAGTCCTCCAGGCGTCCTGCCCCACCGCAGGCAATGACCGGAATATCTACGAGATCGGCAATCCTCCTGGTCAACGCAACGTCGTAGCCGGCCATCGACCCGTCATTGTCGATGGAGGTGATCATGATCTCACCGGCCCCGAGCGCCTCCATCTTCTGGGCCAGTTGGACCGGATCGAGCCCCGTACCCCGGCTCCCGCAGTGGCAGAACACCTCGTACCGACCGTTCGGCCCCCGCCTGGCGTCGATCGAAACGATGATGCTCTGGCTCCCGAAGATCTCGCTGGCCTCCTGGACGAGCCCGGGGTTGACGATCGCCTGCGTGTTGATCGCAACCTTCTCGACGCCTGTGTTGAATAGCCCGCGGATATCCTCGACGGTCTGGACGCCGCCGCCGTATGTCAGCGGCATCAGGCATTCACGTGAAATCTTGGCGATCATCTCGAACGGGATCCTGCTCTTCGCCGTTCGACCCAGGATCCCCCGTCCCCTCGAAGCCATGATGTCGAGGAAGAGGAGTTCATCCGCCTCTTTCTCGTTGAAGATCCGGACCGCGTTGATCGGGTCGCCGATATACCGGGGATCCTTGAACGCGATCGTCTTGACCAGCCCGAACTCTTTCAGCAACAGGCAGGGAATGACTCGCGGACGGAACATGCTACGAGAGACCCACGAAGTTCTTCAGGACCCGGACTCCGCTCGAATGGCTTCGTTCGGGGTGACACTGGATCCCGTGAATATTCTCCTGCCTGATGACCGAAGGGAACGCGTACCCGTATGTCGTCGTGCCGCTCACCAGATCCTCGTCGATATGGGCGATGTGATAGGAATGGACGAAATAGAACCTGTCGCCTGACGTGATAGTGCTGAGGAGTGGATCCCCGTTCGGTTCAACCGTGTTCCAGCCCATGTGGGGGATCTTCACCCGCCCATCGTTCGGTTCGATTTGGAACCGTATTGTCTCGGCCCGGATCCACCCGAGACCTTTTACATGACCTTCCGCGCTCTTCTCCGAAAGGAGTTGCATCCCGAGGCAGATCCCGAGGACGGGGACACCGTTCTCCAGAACCTGTTCCTCGAGTGCGGGCACGAGCCCAGCACCCTTCAGGTTCTCCATCCCCTTATCGAACGCCCCCACGCCGGGGAGGATGATGCGATCGGCAGCGAGTATATCGTCAGGATTCGAGGTCACCTTCGCGGAGACACCGATCCGTCGCAGGGTATTGACGATGCTGCCGAGGTTTCCCATTCCATAGTCGACGATGGTCACCATTCGCGCGTCTCCTCAAGAACGGCTAGGGTATCACTCACCGAGGTACTTCTCGTAGAAGACGTGCGGGAGCAGGTTGAGGTTGCACGCGATCTTTATCGGGATCCTGGACGCCCGGATGGCCGAATAATAACTGGGATAGTCCCGGAAGCTCCTCGGAGGCTCCTCAATGATCTCCCGGAACTCCTCGGGAGTCAGGCCGAGCTTGGCGATCGTGTAATCCACGATCTCGGGGTTGAACTCGTAGGGTTTCTCCAAGTCTTTTAGCGCATCCTCCCGGGTCATCTGCCCCGAGCGGATCAGGGCGGAATATTCGAGCTTTCGCTTATCGATGTTGAACTTCCGTGGCAGGTAGTACGACTGGAAGAACTCGGTATAGACCGATTCGTGGTGATGTCCGCCAGAGTACTGCCAGCCGAGGCGCTCCTCGAGAACCTTGTTGACATGCTCGTGTTCGTACTGGATGAACTCGGGGACGTTGATGACCTGGATCCGCTTGACGAAGGTGTAATACAGGAGCTCCGACAGGCTCATGACGGGGCAACTGGTGATCTTTGCGGAACCGAACTTTGCCTGAATACCCCGGATGTAGCGCCCGTCCATGTAGGTCCACCCGATCGGAGCGACCCCCTCCGTCCGGAACGAATGGCCGTTGAGGATATATTTCACGCCGTTCTCCATCGCAGCGTGGTACAGGACCGAGAGGATCACGTAGTCCGTCGGGACTTCAGCATCGGACACGGACGCCCGGAGGAATGCCTTCTGAATATCCTTGAACTCCTCCCAGTCGGCGACGTGGGTGTGCAGGTCGACGTTCAATTTTTCAGTGATCTTCTTGATATTTCCGACCCCGATCTCGGAGTTCCAGCCGTTGTCGAAGTGTACCGCGAGCGGACGAAGACCCATCTCGACGGCGACGTACAGCGTGTAGCTGCTGTCACGGCCGCCGCTCACCCCGACGATGCAGTCGTACTCCTTGTCCCTGCCGTCCCGCTTAATCCGGTCGATGGTAGCCTGGAACCGCCTCTTTCCGGACTCATCGAGCGGATGTTTCTCTTCGAGATCGTCGTGAATCCGGCAGTAGGTACAGACTCCGTTCTCGTCAAAACGGATCTCCGGGACCGTAGTGTCCATCACACATCGTGTGCAGACCTGTTGGAGAGGGGACTTTTCCATCAGCATTCACATCCAGCAACGCATGCTCGGTCTCGGATAGATCCTAGAGAACTTCCATGGTAATTATATTTAATCATTTTGTGTACCAAACCGATGACAGCAGCGATTTCAACCCCGAGAAAGGCACGGCACCCATGGCGGAGAGATTCTTCGTAATGAAACCCCCCTCAGTCGTTGCGGGGATGGAGGGGATGATCCAGGTACGTGGCGCGAACGTCGCCCTACGATTGGAGGGACGGACGAGCGTCTCCCGGTGGCCACGCAGGCCGACACGATCAGCGCCCGAACGAAAATGAACGTGCATCGAAGACCTGCCTCCCCTCCTGTCGCGCTCTCCCGTGCTCTCGGTATACTTCACTAACATCCCATTCACCATGATAATACTATCCATTATTGATTCGGATACCGCTCGCCAGCGTACCGGTAGCCCGACGAGCGAGTTGAGCTGTCGCCAGGGGGCTGAAAAAAACCGTCAGTGAACCGTCTGCTGCAATGTCTCCCCATCGCACAGTCGGCACCGGAAAGAGAGAGAGAAGTGCTCAGGATATGTCAGTGGGATGGCATCGCGAGCGGGCGGTGGTCCACCAGGTTAATACCAGCCACTGTCCTCCTTCTCCTGCTGCATGTCGAAGAGCATGGCAAACAGAAGGCACTGGACACCGAGGGCGAACAGGATAAACGAGCTGATTGCGGGCACGAAGATCGCCTCGTTCTCGATGAACCGGAAGTACAGCGCATAGATCGCTCCAATCAGGCCCAGCGCGACAAGGCCGACGCCGAGAAAGAGGAAGAAGACCAGCGGGTGGAAGCTGAGAACAACGTATTTCATCTGCATCCGTCTGAGAAAGTCCTTCAGGAGCAGCCGCGAGAGTCTGGCGATGTAGGTATGATACCGGATCTTGCTCTTCTCAAGTCCGTACCGGGCAGGATGGGGGACGTTCACCACGCGAAATCCGAGTATGTTCAACGATACGAGGAGATCGTTGCAGTACCCGTATCGTGGATACACACCGTCCAGATCAAGCCCTTCGAGCGCACGGGCCGAGATAGCCGTATAGCCGTTCTGCGGGTCGACCAGCTGCCAGTATCCAGACGCGATCTTGGTGAGCAGGGTCAGGATGACGTTTCCGCTGAATCTCCACGAGCTCATGCTTTTCCGGTACGTCGGATTGATGAGCCGGTTGCCCATCGTGTAGTCGCACCTGCCGCTGACGATAGGGTCGAGGAGATGCGGCAAAAATGCGGGGTCCATCTGGTTGTCGCCAGCCATGACCGCAACGATCTGCATCTCGTCCTCGAGCGCCCGCTTGTAGCCCGAGACGATTGCTGCCCCGACTCCGCCGTTCGTCTCATGATGAATCGGGATTATCGAGGGGTCCCGCGAGGCGTAGTAGTCCACGATCTCCCGGGTTTGGTCGGTGGAGCAGTCGTTGACGACATACACGTTGGCGATGTAGTCGGGGATGCCGGACAGGGTCTCGCCGATCAACAGTTCTTCGTTGTATGCCGGGACCACAACCGCTACCCGATGATCCCGGTACAACGGAAGGTCCTCGGTCCCCCTCCGTGGCCGTTCGTTCTTCAACGTGATCGGGATCTCCTTGAGGGTGAGCCCCTTGTTGGAGAACAGAGTGATCATGGTGGGTTCGAACAGGTCGGAGTCCGGCAGCAGATCGAGCAGGCTTATCGCCTTGATGCTGAGGGCCCGGAACCGCGAGTTGGGATCGGTACTCTGGAAGGGAGAGTCTTTGGCAAGCGGAGAACCGAATTCGGGGTCCGTGCCTGGAGTGAACGGAGGGATGGTCTTCCTTCCGAAAAATTGTCGCGACCCGATAACAAGATCCGCTCTGCCCGAGAGGACGGGCGACGCCACCCGGAAGAGATCACGTACGAGCGGTTCACTCTTGCCGTCCATCAACACGACGGCGCTGCATCCATCCTCGAGAGCCTGTCTGCATCCGATCAGGATCGCGTAGACACGCCCACGCCCCCCGTACGACTCGACCGATAGAACTTCGGCTCCCGCGTACTCGGCGATCTCCATGGTCCGATCCGTCGAACAGTCGTCCACGACGATCACGTGGTTAACCATCTGGCGTGTGAGGAGAACCAGGCTTCCGATGGTGAGTTCGTCGTTATTCGTCGGGATTACTACGGCCAGATCAGATTCGGGAGTCATGATGATCGGACACTGATATCGGAGCAGACGCTCAGTGCTCGGGAGGGGTCGGAGCTTGCGGACAGGCAGTTGGCGGCTCTGCCGATCGCCAC
>CAYWVY010000023.1:0-23039 GCA_964461885.1 uncultured Methanospirillum sp.
GCGAGCAGGCCGATGCCCGCCGGGGGAACCGTACCGTATCGCATGGAGAGAGATGCGTGAGGTACGGGTTATCCCTTCCGGAACGTGTCCGAACTCAAGGTCCCGGCGAGGACCGGGGCCGGCACCCGGTGCGGACGGCCCGAGGCGGCAAGGGCCGGCCGAGCACCGCGAGAGCGGCGCCCGGCAGCCTGCGGCAGGACCTCTTCCCGGCGCGGGGCACTTGGGCAGATAGGGCAGAGGATCCGTGCAACCTCCAGATCTCCACCTCCTCATGCTGAAGGGGTGCTGAAAGGATGTGTCCCATGTGCCCAAGTGTCCCCCGCGCCCCCGCCCCGTCCCGGCGTACCTGGTCGATGCTGCCGGGCGTGACGACGGGGCGGGTCTTCCGGAACGCTCGCGGACTCAGACCCCAACCAGCACCCGGCCATCCTCGACCCGGACCGGGTACATGGCGAGGTCCGCGACCGGGGCCTTCGCCATCTCCGCCGCCTTCTCGCGGGCCATCGCCCGCGCCCGCGGCGAGAGCCGGTCGAGGCCCGGGAGAGTCGCCATAACCGGCCCCGAGAGGTTCTTTCCCGTCGCGACGTCGAACCGCGAGCCGTGGGCAGGGCAGGTCACGACCCGACCGTCGAGCTGGCCGGCGGACAGGCGGGCTCCCTCGTGGCCGCACCGGTCGCCCACCGCATGCAGGGTGCCGTCGATGTTCGCGAGCAGGACCTCGCGGCCGTTCACCTCCAGGTGGACCATGGCCCCCGGCGGCACGTCGCCCTCGGCCGCCACGTCGAAAAAGGTCGTTGCCATCGCGGTGACAGGACGCTGATCGGCGGGATAAGGCTGCCGGCGGGCGCCCGCGGCGCTAGCGGGGGGTGCCGGCCTCGTCGGCCACGTCCTCGACCGAGACGTACTCCCGGTCCGGCGTCCGCCCGAGCAGCGCCAGGAGCTGCGGCCCGAGACGCTGCCGGCCGGCCTCCGACGTCACCTCTTCCCGCGACGCCGGGTACCGCAGTTCCCGGAGGTTCTCCAGGATCAGTGCCCGGACCCGGTGCTCGCTCCTTGTCGTGCGCCAACGCGTCGTCCTCCGTGCCCTCGTCCTCCATACCCTGCCTGTGGCATACCGTGCCTGTGCTCCCGTGGGAGATATAGGCCCTCTGCCGCCGCTGCAATCGCGTTCGCTGCCGCGGTCTCGAGAGGGTGCTCAGGCGAGGGGGAGCAACGTGCCCATGGCGTCGATGACGCCCCGGACCTCGGCCGTGATGGCCCGGGCCTGCTCAACGGACCGTGCGCCCATGACCACGATCGCGCCACTCGCGAAGATAAGGGCTGTGCCACCTTCACGGGCCCGATAGATGAGCGCCGCGGAGATCTCCGGGTCGTACTCGACCCGTTCGAGGTCGAGCGCGAGGGCGAGCCGGAGGAGGGCGAGCTTCCGGTCGAGGTTCCCGGACGCGACCAGGTTGACAAACCGGGCATCGGTCGCGGGCTCGAGAACCTCGCTGCCGGCTGCCCGGGGGAGCGGACCACGGCCCCGAGCGCGGCCTCGAGGTGGTCAGCGGCGCCTAGCCCGGTGAAGACGACCCGGCCCGACCCGTAGACGCGGCACGCGGCCCTGGAGACGGAGGATGGGCCCCGGACACCAGTTCTTCTTCGGGTGCCCGGCACCAGGGAGCGTCGCCGCGGGTTCGGCGAGAGGGAGGGCGTCGGCGACACGGGCAACGGTCATGACGTTCTGGACCCTGAGCCGGGAGCGGGCCGCCGCCGGCGGAAGGTTAGATACCCTGGCCGCGACACCCTTCCAGGGCTGGTTGCCGGAGATACCGCGATGAACCGTTCCCCCTACATCGACCCCGAGCTCTGCCGCCGGTGCGGGCAGTGCTGCAAGACCTTCGAGATCGAATATGCCCGGAACTGGGACCCGGTGGAGCTCTCCGAGATCGACCGCATCCGGGCCCTCGCCGGGCTCGGCGATCGGGTCAGTGTCCGCGAGGACGAGAAGACGATCACGCTCGTCTTCGAGATCCCCTGCCGGTACCTGGTCGAGCAGGACGGGCTCTACTCCTGCAGCGTCTACAACGATCCCGAGCGGCGTCCCCTGATGTGCGAGCACTACCCGTACGCCCACACCACCCGGGTGGACTGCCCGCACGTTAGCGGGGGGCGCGCCTGACCCCCCGCCCGGGCGCCGTCCGGTTCAGAGCAGTTTTGTCTCTGTGGTCGGCCTGGGCACCTTGACCACCAGGACGCGGAAGACCGAATTGCTCTCGTTCGACCAGAGGTGCGGGATGCGCGCCGGGCTCTCGACGATCCGGTCCTTCCCCACGACCTCCCGATCGTCCCCGATCTCGACGACCCCTTCGCCCTCGAGCACGTAGAAGAAGACATCGACCGGGGTGATATGCCGCTTCAGCGCCTCGCCGGGCTGGAGCGTGATGACCACTGCCGTCGCGTTCGGGGAGTCGTAGATCTTGCGGGCGTCCACGCGGTGCGGGTTCGGGCCCGACACCACGTCCGATACACTGGTTATCTTCATCTGATTCAACCTCGTTTAATCTCGCAGCAGGAGCTCAGAGCGCGCAGACGCTACAGTCCTGGGCGCCGCAGGCCAGGTTATCGATCTTCCACTTGAGGGCCCAGGTCTTGATCCCGCGGATCACTTCGACCAGGTCGAGCCCGCTCTTGGTGAGGGAGTACTCAGTCCGCACCGGGAAGGCCGAGGCGTCGACTCGCCGGGCCACGATCCCCTCGCTCTCGAGCTCCCGGAGCCGTTCCGAGAGCACCTTCTGGGTGATCGTCCCGAGGGCCCCCTTGAGCTCGGAGAAATGGCGGGTATGCCCGGGTCCCTTGTAGAGTTCGAGGATGATCAGCAGGGTCCATTTCCGGGCCAGGTACCGGACCGTCTGGTTGACCGTGCACGCCTCCTGCATGGGTACTCTTCTGAAGCCCCCACCTAATTATAACTTAGTATACAAATGAAACTGGGTCGGATTCACCATGCCCCGAGCCATGATGGAGAGAACGCGAAGGGGAGGGACCAGACCGGCCCGGACCTCCCCGATCCGCATCCTTTTACCACCCGGAACGACACCACCAGTACAGGCATGCGGGTGATCGGTATCGATCCCGGGTACGGCCGGGTCGGCTGGGGCGTCGTCGAGGGCGACCGGCACGGGCTCGCGTCGCGCTCGTGGGGCTGCATCGAGACCGCGAAGGAGTCCCCGATCCCGGACCGGATACTCGAGGTCTGGCAGGTGCTGAACCGGCTCCTCGACGAGTGGTCGCCCGATGGCATGGCCCTCGAGACACTCTATTTCTCCAAGAACGTGACCACGGCCATGCAGGTGGCCGAAGTCCGTGGCGTCATCCGGCTGGCCGCCGCCGAGCGGGCCCTCCCCGTCGCCGAGTACGCACCCAACCAGATCAAGCAGGCGGTCACGGGCTCGGGCCGGGCCGACAAGCGACAGGTGCAGGAGATGGTCCGCCGGGTTCTCGCGCTCGACGAGCTCCCCCGCCCCGACGACGCGGCCGACGCGCTCGCCTGCGCGGTCTGCCACCTGCACCGGACGCGCTGACGAGCGCCGATCCCGCGTTCCCGGGCGTTGCCCGGACAGATATCTTAACGCCGGCGCGCCCCACATATAAAAAGGAGCTCCAGATGTTTGCATATCTCGAGGGAACTGTCGACAGCGTCGACGAGCGGTCGGCCGTGCTCGACGTGGGCGGGGTCGGCTACCGGGTCTTTGTCACCCAGCCGACGGCCCGGAGTCTCCAGGGGGCCGACGGCCCGGTCCGGGTCCATACCCACCTGGCCGTGCGCGAGGACGCCTGGACCCTCTACGGCTTCCTCGACCCGCGCGACCTCGAGGCCTTCCGCGTGCTGATAGGGGTCAACAAGATCGGGCCCGCCCTCGCCCTGAAGATCCTCGGCGAGATCCCTGTCGACGAGCTCGTCCGGGCCGTCCAGGCCGAGAACGAGGCCGTGTTGACGCGAGTGCCTGGGATCGGGGCCAAGTCCGCCCGGCGGCTCGTCCTCGAGCTGCGCGACCGGCTCACGGGGCTCGGGGCCGGCGCCGGCGGGATACAGATCCCGATCGGCGGGCCGGACGCCGCATCCGACGCGACGGCCGCCCTGGTCGCACTCGGCTTCTCGCCGCGCGAGGCCGCGGAGGCGGTCGAGGCGGCCGCCGGCGACGCGCCGGACGCGGACCTCCAGGCGTTGATCCGCGGGGCGCTCGCGCACCTGCGGAGGGGGACCTGATGGCCGACCGGGAGGTCTCGCCTGCGCTCATCGCGGACGAGGCCGAGGAGACCGCGATCCGGCCGGCCTCGCTCGCCACGTTCATCGGCCAGCCCGAGACCCGCGAGTCCCTTGGGATCGCGCTCGAGGCCGCGAAGCGGCGAGGCGAGCCCGTGGACCACATCCTCTTCTCCGGCCCGCCAGGGCTGGGCAAGACCACGCTCGCCCACATCATCGCACGAGAGATGGGGGCGTCGATCCGGACTACGACCGGGCCCGTGCTCGAGAAGCCCGGAGATTTAGCCGCGCTCCTGACCGCGCTCAACGAGGGCGATATCCTCTTCATCGACGAGGTCCACCGGATCTCGCCCGTGGTCGAGGAGGTGCTCTACTCGGCCATGGAGGACTTCTTCATCGACGTGATGATCGGCGAGGGGCCGGGCGCCCGGTCGATCCCGCTCACCCTGGAGCGGTTCACCCTGATCGGCGCGACCACCAAGATAGGGAACCTCGGCGCGCCTTTTCGCGACCGGTTCGGGATCGTCGCCCGCCTGAACCTCTACGACGAGACCGACCTGGTCCGGATCGTGGATCGGTCGGCCGGGATCATGCGGATACCGGTCACGCCCGGGGGCGCGCTCGAGATCGCCCGCCGGTCACGCGGGACGCCGCGGATCGCGAACCGGCTGCTCCGCCGGGTCCGCGACTACGCGGTCGTCCGTGGGGACGGCACGGTCACCCAGGAGATCGCGGACCACGCGCTCTCCCTGCTTGGCATCGACCGGCTCGGACTCGACGACCTCGACCGCCGCATCCTGGGCGCGATCGTCGAGGACTTCGGTGGCGGCCCGGTCGGGGTCCGGACGATCGCGATCGCGGTCGGCGAAGAGGTCAGGACGGTCGAAGAGGTCTACGAGCCGTACCTAATCCGGATCGGCTTTCTGAAGCGGACGCCGCAGGGCCGCGAGGCGACGCCCGCCGCCGCCGCCCACCTCGCGGCGTACCACGCCGACCGCTGCCGGGCCTAGGCCGGCCTGAGCAGGTCGAGGGCCGCTGCTGCGAACGCGGTCACGCCCGTCTGGATCGTGGAGGCGGGGTCCTCCGGCGCGAAGCCCGGGGAGTGGAGCCGGCCGCCGCCGGTCCCGACACGGAAGTAGCAGAGCGGCACGGGTGGGTCGACGGCGCCGAACGCCCCGAAGTCCTCCGAGCCCGACGAGGGGCCCAGGTCTTTGACTCGCTCGGCCCCGAGAGCGGCCTCGACCGCGGCCCTGACCCTGCGGACCAGCGCCGTGTCGTTCACGCCCGGAGCGACCGACTCGTCCAGCACGGTCATGACCGGGAGCCGGTCGTCGGGCAGCCCCGCGGCGCGGGCAAGGCCGGACGCGATCCGCTCGATCGCCGCGAGCAGCTGGGTGCGTGTCCGTTCCTCGAAGTAGCGGATGTTGATCCCGAGCCGCACCTCGTCGGGGATCGCGTTGTGCTTCGTCCCCCCGTTGACGGAGGCGACGGTGACCACGCCGAAGACCTGAGGATCGAGCTCGCGCGCGACGATTGCCTGGAGCCCGACGACGACCTGGGACGCGAGCAGAACCGGGTCGCGGGTCTGATCCGGGTGGGCCGCGTGGCCACCCACCCCCCGGACCACGAGGTCGATCGAGTCCGCCCCGGCCGAGCCCGGCCCCTCGGTGAAGAAGACGGTCCCCGGGGCGTGCTCGGGCGCCACGTGGAGGGCAAGGGCGGCGGCCGGCCGGCCGACGCGGGCATAGAGCCCGTCGGCGATCATCGCGGCCGCGCCCGAGACCTGCTCCTCGGCGGGCTGGCCCACGAGCACGAGCCGGCCGCGCCAGCGGCTGCGCAGCGCCTGCATAGCCCGGGCCAGGCCGACGAGCGTGGTCATGTGCAGGTCGTGGCCGCAGGCGTGCATGACCGGGACCCCGTCTCCCCGACGATCGATCGCGGTCACTGCGCTCGCGTATGGCAGCCCGGTGGCCTCAGCGATCGGCAGGGCGTCCATGTCCGCCCGGACAAGCAGGGTCGGGCCGTCCCCGTTCTCGAGCACGGCCGCGATGCCGTGCCCCCCGATACCCCGGTGGACCGTGCAGCCGGCCTCCTCGAGCGCCGATGCGAGCCGGGCGGCGGTCCCGGTCTCCTCGCCCGAGAGCTCGGGGTGGGCGTGGAGGTCGCGGTAGAGGGCGAGGAGGGCGGCGTCGACGGCCGCCGCCGCGGCGCCGATGAGCGCAGTCGTCATTGCGGGTACATGGCCCGGGACCGGAGATAAGCCCCGCGGACCGCACGGGGCGCGCAGAATAAGAGGGGCCGGGTCGCACCCATCTGTAATGAGATCTCCACGCCGCATTGCCGCGACGCTCGCCGTCGCCGCGCTCCTCGTGCTCCTGGTGTCGGGTGCTGCCAGCGCCGCCGACCCCGCCGGCCCGCAGGCCGGTTACCTCGAGATCGGTTCGAACCCGCCGGGCGCCACGGTCTTCGTGAACGGGGCGAAGATGGACGGCGCGACACCGCTCACACTCCGGGTCCAGGCCGGGCTGCCACAGGAGGTCGTGATCGACCTGTACGGCTGCGAGGCCCAGCGCCAGACGATCACCGTGCAGCCCGGCCAGACGGTCCCGCTCGAGTTCGACCTGTTCGCCCTGCCGGGCGCCGGTCTCGCCGTCGAGACCGCCGGCGCGCTCCCGTCCGCGACCGCGCCCCCCGAGGGAGGGGGGTCGACGCCGGCCCCGGAGGAGGTCCCCGTGGAGGAGACGCCCGCAACCGCCGTTACGGCGCTCCTCGCGCTCGCCGGGGCCGGCCTGCTCGCCCGCCGCTCCTAACGCCGGCGCGCCGCCTCGGCCGCGCCGAGGAGGGGGGCGTCCCCCCCGAGCGGGGTCACCACCACGCCGGGCCTCGGCAGGAACTCCTCCATCCGCGCGACGGCTGGGCCGACGAGGAGGTCCGCCTGCGCCCGGGCGACGGCCCCGTCGAGGATGATCCGCTCGGGGTCGTACGCGACCACGAGCGTCGAGAGGGCGCGAGCGTTCAGGACCGCGACCGCATCGAGGAACCGGCACGCGGCCGGCACGCCGGCGCGGGCCGCTCCGAAGATCGCTTCGGCCGTCCCTAAGTCCGGGTCGCCGTTCTCTTTCTGTACTGCGTAGAACCGGGGCAGGTTCCGGCCCGAGCAGTACCCCTCCCAGTGGTTCGGGTAGCCGCAGCCGCAGACAAGATCGTACCGGGTCTCGACCGTGATGTGCCCGATCTCGCCCGCGTTCCCACCCCGGCCGGAGAGGAGGCGGCCATCCGCGATCACGCCGCCGCCGATCCCGGTCGAGATCGTGACGTAGACCAGGTTCTGGCACCCGCGCCCGGCCCCGTGCGCGTGCTCGCCGAGAGCTCCGGCCCGGGCGTCGTTGATGAGCGTGACCGAAACGCCGAATGCCGCCTCGAGCGGCCCCGCCAGTTCGATGCGGGGGTACGGCAGGTTCGGCGGGGCGACGACGGCGCCGGCGGCAAGATCGAGCGGCCCGGCGGTCGAAACCCCGATGGCGCCCGGCGAGCCGCCCGCGACCCTGCGGACAGCGGCCTCTATCGCATCGGTCACGGCTTCAGGCGACGGCCCCCCGGACGGCGTGGGGAAGCTCTCGCGCGCGAGGACCCGGCCGTCGGGTGCGACGAGAGCCACCCGGGTCCGGGTCCCCCCGAGATCGATTGCGCAGACGGGCTCCACGGTCACTCCTTCCGGAAGAGCACGATCCGGTTCGTGTTCGTGCCGCAGGAGTGGTTCTCGACGCCCCAGATGTGTGAGGTCTTGGTGAAGCGCGAGGTGTTGATGAAGACCGCCCGGCAGGCGAACCCGGCCTCCTCCCCGAGCGGGACCACGTGCTCGTCGAGCGAGACCGTTCCTCGCCGGACCTCGCCGACCTCGAAGGCGACGTGGCCCCCCGGGGCCGTGACCCTGTAGAGCTCGGCGAAGACCTCGGCCATCACGGCAGTCCAGGCCGGGACGGTCCGGGCCATCGTGATCGTCCGGCCGACCGCGTCGGAATCGAGGCCGTTGAACCAGCAGCGGAGCCAGTTGTCTTTCGCGTACGCAACCTGGTCCAGGAACGGGGGCGAGGTCACGGTCAGGTGGACCGAGCCCGCCTCGATGACCGGGGTGGCCCGCGCGTCCCCGGTCAGGAACCGGGCATCGCGCACCCGGCGCTGGAGGCGGACCCTGGTCTCGTCGTCCAGGCCCCGCAGGAGCTGCCCGGTCTTCCGGGTCACGATGGCGGCCACGTCCCGCTCCGGGGGCGCCTGGGCCCGGCGGGCGTTGATCCGCACCTGGCTGGACGGTGAGGCCGCCTGATTCGGGGGGAGGGTGTAGACCGAGAAGAATCCTCGCGAGTGGCCCGTGAGCCGATTGGTCGCGACCATCCGTATCCACCGGTCGAGGTCGTCCTCCACGCCCGCAGCGGCCCGTTCGAGCAGGGAACGCCGGAGCGAGACGAGTGCGGTCTCAGTCGCCGGATGGTAGAACATGGAGAGATCGAGGTCAGCCCGCGCCTCCGGGTCGGCGGCGTACTCGGCAAGCCGTTCGGCAACGGCGTCGGCATCCCGGGGCGGGGCGAGGCGCGGGGCCGCGAGCAAGGCCGAGAGCGGGTTCACGTCGTTCGCGACGGTCCGGCGGTCGAGCAGGGCTGCCTCGAGCGAGGTCGTGCCGCGCCCCGAGAACGGGTCGTACACGAGGTCGCCCGGGTCGGTCAGCCGCTCGATGAAGAACCGGGGGAGCTGGGGCTTGAAGCACGCCCGGTACGAGAGTTCGTGGAGGGAGTGGGCCTGCCGTTGCCGCGCCGTCCAGAACTCGGCCTCGTACCGCTCCACGATCCGCGTGCCGCAGCGGACCCGTTCGCACCGCGCCCCGGGCAGATCGAGGAGGGCCGGGTACGAAGCCGGGCCGCGGGGGCCTGTGGTCTCCATGTGTCGGGGAGTGTGTGAGGCCCGGAAAGATAGGTATATGGGCGCCGGGCGCGATGATGGGGGAACATGACCGTGAAGCGTGCATCCCCCGTCCGCACCCATGGCCCTGCCGACGCGGATCCCGCCCGGCCCGCGCAGCGCCCCGGCGCGGGCCCGGCAGGGATGACGAGCAGTGCGACCTCCCCGACACTCGTTCCGGTAACTATATATGATTGATCGGGAATATGAGACGCGTGCACCATCACGGTGCAGGAGACGTGAGACCAGCGTGGCCGTACCCGACGAGGTGAGGCAGGCGATCGAGGAGCAGGGCGGAGTCGAGGCGCTTGCCCGCCAGCTGCCCGACCCGGAGCAGCTCCGCTCCGAGAGCCGACGTTTTCATACGCTCTCGGACCCGATCCGGCTCTCCATTCTCCACCTGCTCCAGGCGCAGCCGCTCTGTGTCAGCGTGATCAAAGACGTGCTGCACGTGCCCGACTCGAAACTCTCTTATCACCTGTCGGTGCTGCAGTCGACGGGCCTGATCCGGGGGGAGCGGCAGGCGAACTGGATCGTCTACCACGAGACCCCCCTCGGGCGCCAGCTGCTCCGGCTCGTCCAGGAACTCGCGCGGCTCGACCATGAGGGGGATTCCCCCGAATCGTCGATCGCGAACGTCTGATTCAGCCGGGCGGCGTCCCAATCCTGCGCAGGTGGAGGAGCTGCGCGGCGCGGTTCCGGACGAACGGGGACGGATCGGCGTAGGCCTGGCGGACCAGGTCGGCCGCACGCTCTCCCGGGATGCCGCCGAGCGCGACCACGGCCCCGAGCCGGATGGTCGGGTCTGGATGGACCAGGAGCGCGGCGAGCGGTTCGAGCGCGTCCTCGCCGAAGCGGGAGAGGCAGCGCCAGTCCTCGGCACCGAGCGCGAGCGCGAGCGCCTCCTTATCCGACCGGGGGGCGTACCCAGCGTGGGCGAGCAGGTCGACCGCGCTCGCCCGGATCTCCTGCTCCGGCCGTCCGAGCGCCGCCACGAGCGCGGGGAAGGCCGTCGGCCCGGCCCGCGCGAGGGCGTCGAACGCGGCCCCGCGCACGCCCTCGTCGGGGTCGGCGAGGCAGTCGATCAAAAAAGGCATCGCGGCCGGCGCGGCGAGCGTGCCGAGGGAGGCCGCGACCGACTCCCGGAGCGCCGGGTCGGGGTCGAGGAGCGCGCCCGTGAGAGCGGGCACGGCCCGGTTGGGCGGCATGGAGGCGAGGGCCTCGGCCGCGGCCAGCCGCTCGTCGGGGCTCCCGGCGTAGAGCGCCGCCGCGAGCGTGCCGAGCGCGGCGGGGTCGCCCAGGAGGCCGAGGCGACGCAGCGCCGCGGGCCTATCCTCGGGGCCGGGGGCCCCGTCTGCCGAGGCGAGTTCCGGGACGACGGCCGGCGCGTGGTCCGCGGCACTGGCCTCGCCGGGCAGCGGCGCGGGTTCGGCCCCTGCCGCGGACGGGGCGTCGCCGGCGTCCACCGTCGCCACGACGGGCGCGGCTGGCATCCGGGCGAGAAGGGCGGCCGCCTCGTCCCGGAGCGCCGGGTCGGGGCCCTCCCGGGCGCGCACGAGCGCCGGGCGGGCGACCGGGCCGAGACCGAGGAGGGTCTCTCCCGCGCCGCGCCGGACCTCGTAGTGATCGTCGCCGAGGACCCGGACCAGCCATGGGACCGCGACTGCGCCCAGCCTGGCGAGGGCCGGCCACTGCGCGGTCGCGACCAGGTGCGTTGCCCTCTCGTCGTCGCTCTCCGGGCGCCACCCGAGGGTGTCGAGGGCGGCGGCGGCGGCGGCCCGGACCGCGTGGGACCGGTCGGAGAGGGCCTCGCGGAGCGCATGGACCGTGGGGGGGTCCGCGAGCTCGCCGAGCGATCCGGCCGCGGCGGCGCGGACCTCCTCCTCGGGGTCGCGGGCGAGGAGATCACGGAGGAGCGGGGCCGACCCGGCGTCGCCGCAGTGGCCGAGGACCCGGGCCGCCTGTTCACGCACGCCGGGGTGCGGGTCGCGGAGGGCCTCCGCCAGGAACGGGGCCGCGCCCGTCCCCATCGCCGCGACCGCCTCCCAGTCCCCGAGCGCCGAGTGGTACGCGAAGGTTTCGCCCTGATTGGTCGGGGTCCAGCCCGATCCCTCGAGCGCCCGGGCAACGCCGAGGCGGACGCGGTGCGAGGGGTCGCTGAGCAGGGGGACGAGTGTAGGCCAGGCGTCCTGACCCATCCCGGCGAGGGCAGTGACGGCGCCGTCCCGGACGTCGTCCCGGCCCGAGGCGAGGGCGCGGATCAGCTCGGGGAGCGCCTGCTCGCCGAGACCCGAGAGGAGGCCCGTGACGGCCGGGCTCGGCCCGACCCCGTCGCCGAGGACCGCGATCAGGCGAGACGTGTCGAGCCCGGGGACGCCGGCGAGCACCTCAGCCGAACGGTGCTGGAGCTCGGGGCTCCCCGCCCGGAGGAGCCCGAAGAACGGGCCCGGATCTGCCGACGCCAGCCCGTGGAGGGCCGCCCGGGCCTCGTCCCGGACCCGGGCGTTGCGATTGCCGAGCAGGGGCAGGAGCGTCGCGAGATCCCCGTCGGCGGCGAGCTGCCGGACGTTCGGCCGGAAGCGGTCAAATATGCCGATGATGCATCACCTTGAATCGATACCTCCGATATCGGCGCGAACCCGTATTATCAGTATTGGCGTGGCTCGGGGCACCCGCCGGGCCGGTTGGGGCGGACGCGGTGGGGGGCCGGTTCCCCCCGACGCCGGGATTCGTTACCCAGAAAGAGAAAATATCGGGAGGACCCTACACGATACTGTCATGTTCCTCCGGCGAATTATAGAAACGACCTTCCAGACCGCGCTCGCCGAAGAGCTCGCGCGGCGCGACATGACCATCCGCGAGCTCTCGACGCTGACCGGGATCCCCCTCCCGACCCTGTACAAGTGCTCGTCGGGCGAGCGGGACCCCCGCCTCTCGACCGTGCGCCGGATCGTCGAGGCGCTCGAGCCCCGCCAGGCCCGGTCGGTCGCGGTGATCGCGGCGCGGTTCCTGCTCGACGAGATCGCCGGGCTCTCGGTCGAAGTCCGCGGACGCCAGTACCCGGTCCGGGGTTACGCGGCGAACTCGCTCGAGGAGTGCATCGTCGCGGCCGTCCGGGCCGAGAAGGAGGGGGCCGCCGCGATCATCTGCGCGCCCGTGCTCGCCTCCATCGTCGAGCGAATCGTGGACGTCCCGGTCGTGATCCTGAAGCCAAAGGCCGAGACCGTGACCGAGGCGCTGGAAGCCGCCCGGCGGCGACTCTAGTCGTACTTGAAGCGGAGGGCGATCAGCACCGCGATCATGGCGGCCATGATCGCGTTCGGCACGACGATCGGGACCGAGCCGATAAAGTATCCGTAGATGCTCCAGAGCGAGACCCCGAGAACATCATCGCGAGCATCGGGGAGGAGAGGTCGGCCATCGACTTCGTCCAGAGCGCCCGCACGAGCTGCGGGAGGAACGCGACCGTGGTGAACGCGCCGGCGACGTAGCCGATGACGGCAACGGGGTCCATGGCTCACATGTTGGGTCGGGGGACGGATACGCCTTTCGGGGCATTTCGCAATGCCTATTACCAGCAGAGAGGCATAGTCCCTTACGATGGCCCGGTGCCCGTACTGCGGCATGACGATCTCGAACGGCACGCTCCCCTGCCCGTACTGCGAGGGAGGGACCTCCCGGGCGGCGCCGCGGCAGCAGTATCCCCGCCGGTTCTGCGCCCGGTGCGGCGAGGACGTCACGGACGTGCAGGACGCATGGTGCCCGGGGTGCGGCTTCCGCATCCGGTCGATGGAGACGCCCCCCTCAGCGCCCGCCGGGATGCCCGCCCGCACCGGTAGCGCCGGACAGACCCTCTTCACGCTGTTCCTGGTGGTTGTGGGCCTGCTCGTCGTCGCCCAGGCCATACCGTCGTTCCTGGACCAGCTCGGCCAGTGGGGGGACGATCCCACCATCCACGAACCGACTGTGATCCCGGTGACCCCCCCGGGCCATTCGTCCCTCGAAACCGGGGCAATCGCACGGGAGCTGATCTATATTGTGAGGGGGCACGAGGGTGCGGTGCCATTCACCCTGTACGAGGGGGTGTATTATGCGGGGCCTGGCCGGATCGTCGGGTACGTAGGTGACGACAAGGCCGCGAGGTATCGCCGGGTCGTCAGCGAGCAGTCGGGGCGGCCGTACCTCCGCGATCTCGCCGCGACGATCGCCTCGATGACGGACGAGCCCGATGACCGCGCCCGGATCGCGGTGAGCCTGGTGCAGCACCTCGGATACGATCACGAGCGCGCTGCCAGTACCTACTACGGCGTACAGTACCCATACGAAACGCTCTGCCTCGGCACGGGCGTCTGCTCGGACAGGTCGGTGCTGCTCGCGGCGCTCCTCGACGAGCTCGGGTTCGGCGTGGCGCTCCTGGAGTTCGACTCCGAGGAGCACATGGCCGTCGGGATCCTCTGCCCGGACGGGTACGACTTCCGGGGCACGGGCTACGCATTCGTCGAGAGCGCGGGCACGAAGATCATGACCGATGCCGGAGGCACGTATGCAGGAGGTGATCGGCTCGTCTCTGTGCCCGAGGTGATTCCCGTCGCCGAGGGGAGGGCCTTCGCCTCGATAGGGACCGAGGCGATGGATGCAGCCGAGTGGAACGGGCTGCGGGGCATGGGCACGACCCTGGACTCGTACCATTACGGGCGATGGCAGTCCCTCTCCAAAAAGTACGGGCTCGTCTCCAAAGAGGATTAAACCCCGGATGCGTACCGCCGGTAGAGGGCGTCGAAGGCGGCGAGCTGAGCCTCGTATACGCCGCCGCCGGCGGTCTTGTACTCGAGGCAGGTCGTATTCTCCGGGTGCGCGGCGATCCAGGCGATCGCGTGCTCGAACGGCACCCCGCTGTCGGGCGCGTCGAGGGGACTGTGCCGGTCGCGGACGGAGCCGACGGGCGAGTTCGAGAGGTGGTGGTACACGACCGGCAGGGGCTCGAACTCGGCGAGCGCGGCGGCGTAGTCCCACCCGCGGTAGTTCGACGCGACGTAGAGGTGAGCCAGGTCCAGGCAGTAGCCGCGGACCCGGCCGAGCCCGAGCTCGGTGAGCTCCGAGGCCGACGTTCCGACGAACGAGAGGTCGCGGTGGATGGCGGGCATGTTCTCGAGGACGAGGCGCGGGTCGGCCCAGGCGTCGAGGAACGCGGTCATCGCGGCGAGCGCCTCCGCGGGGCCGTGCCGGACCACACAGCCCGCGTGGAAGACGACCGTTTCGGCACCGATGAGGTCGGCGGCTTCGAGCGCGGCGGTCATGCCGGCCTCGAGCCGCGCGGCCCCCTCTGCCGGGGAGAGGTTGCCCGGCGCAGTCGGCTCCACCGGGTTGACGCCGTCCTCGTGGTGTGGGGCGTGGATTGCGAACTCGACCGGGAGCGAGGCGTGGGCCCCGAGCGCCGCCCGGTCGGCCCCGGTGAGCGGGCCCTTCACGTAGACCTGGAGGCCGTCGAGCCGACCGGCACGGGCGAGCCCGGCGAGCGCCGCGAACGAGGCCGGGTCCAGGAGCTTGACCGCCGCGGCGATGCGGTACGGGCGGGGTGCGGGCATCGGAGACCGTGGGCTCTGATCCGGCATGAAATTGGCGGGCGGTCAGGCGAGCAGGGCCGCGATCACGCCCGCCAGGAAGATGCCGTCGAAGGTCCCGGCGCCGCCGATCGAGACCACGCGGGTCCCGAGTCGGGGGAACTCGCGCCAGAGCAGGAGGTCGGCGCCGACCAGGGTGCCGAGCGTGCCGCTCACGTACCCGATCACCGGGCCCATCCACGGCACGCCGCCCGCAAGGAGGATCCCGGCGAGCGCGGCGCAGAGCGGGGGGACGAAGAAGGGCGTGGTGATCCCGAGCCCCGGGACGGGCCGGGCCACGAGCCGGACGAGGAGGGTCACGCCCAGGACGCCGAGCCCGATCGGCGCGAGGACGCCCATCCCGCCCATACGGACAGCGGCGATGACGAGCACGAGCGAGACGAGGGACGGAATCACGGCCCCGCCGAGGTTCACCGCGACCGTGGTCTCGGTCACGAACGACGGGACCCGGTAGAGCCGCTGGAGCATGAACCCGCGGGGCAGCCGGACCACCTCGCCGTACGGTAGCTCCGAGCGGCACCGCGCCACAGGGATGTTCACGAGCGACCCGGCGAGGGTCAGCGCGAGCAGGAGCACGATCTGGAGTGTCGAGAAGCCGAGCCGCGCGAAGGCGCCGCCCACCACGCCGAGGAAGAGGAGCGGCGCGACCAGGAGGAAGGCCGCAACAAGGACCGCGAGGAGGAGGAGCGTGAACGGGGTGCCCCTCGGCACGGTCAGCGCTCCCGGCGCGCGAGGATCGCGAGGTGGTCGCGGTGGTACGGGAGCAGGGAGCGGGACGACTCGACCGCGTACCCGCCGGCCTCGAGCACGGCCGCGGCCTCGGCCCCGATCTCGTCGAGGGAGCGGGACTGGTCGATCGACCGGACCTTGAGCATCAGGGCCAGCCGACCCCCCGGCGCGAGGAACGGCCGGTTCCGGACCGCGATCGCGGCCTGGTGGGGCTGGGCCACGTCCTGGACGACGAGGTCCACTGGCTCGAGCAGGGCCGCGTACTGCTCGGGGCGGTTCGCGTCCGCGAGGATCGGGATGATGTTTTTGCGGCGGTGGGCGACCGCGAGCAGGTCCTGCATCGGCCGCGGCGCGAACTCGACCGCGTACACGACCTCGGCGTAGTCGGCCACGTGCGAGACGGTCGTGCCGTTCGCAGCCCCGAGGTAGAGAACGCGGAGCCCGTCCTCTATGTCGAACTCCCGGTCGAGGTACGCGAGGGCCGCGAGTTTGGAGCGGCGCGGCTCCCAGACGCGGTACCCGCCTCGCATGCGCTCGCCGTAGACCCCGCCCTGGCCGGGCGAAACGAGCGTGCTCTCACGCCAGATCACGCGAGCACCCCGTCGATACGGGCGTTGGCCGCCTCCAGGAACGCGGGGTCCGCCTCGCCCCGGTACCGGTCGATCCGGGCCGCCATCGCGAGCCGGGCCGAGAGGACCCGCGCAACCCGTCCCCGGACGGCGAGCGGGGCGCCGTGGACCCGGCGGTGCTGGAAGATCAGGCCGTGCTTCGGCGGCGGCGTCCCCGAGCGGATGTGGGAGAAGAGCGCGGTCCGGGCCCCGAGCACCTGGAGGCCCGAGCCCGGGAGGCGCGCGAGCGCGTCGAGTGAGCCGGCGGCCGCGAGCAGGCGCGCCGCGACCAGCCCGCCCACGAGCGCGGCGCAGTTCGGCAGCACCCGGTCCGCGGCGCGGGTGACGTCCCGCGCCAGGGCCGTCCGGGCCGCGGCGAGCCCCTCGATCTCGGCGAGGAGAGGCCGGAGTGGCCCCTTCGCCCGGGCAGCGAGAAGCGGGACCAGCTTCCGGGCCGGCATCGTCGAGAACTTGCGCGTGAAGCCCGGGTCCTGGGTCGCGTACCACCCCACGGCCCGTTCGGTCAAAAGGTTGATCGCCTCGTCGAGCCCGTCGAGCGCCCGGACCATCTGCGCGAGCTCGATGTCAGGGCCCCGCAGCGCCTCGGCCACCCGCGTGGCCGCGAGCGCGGATGCGAGCCGGTGGAGCCGCGCGATATACGCCCCCCGGTCGGCGAACCCCCCGCAGGCCGCCGCCTCCTCCCAGCCAGCCGGGACCCAGCGGTCCATCGGCGTCTCGAGGGAGGTGAGCCGCTCGAGAGCGTCCGCCTCGCCGGGCGGGGCCGGCGTGCAGGCGCCGTCGTCGCCGATCTCTCCCCACCAGTATCGCCGCGTCACGCGTACGGATCGGGGGCGGTGGGGCAAAAAAGGCACCGCCTAGAACCCGGGAAAGCCGAACGACCAGGCCATGACCGGGAGCATGATCGCACCCATCGCGTGGACGCGCCGGACGTTCGCGAGTGGCGGGACGAGCCCGACCGCGGTCGCGAGAACGAGCACGAAGAGGCCGAACGGGCCGGCGAGAGCGGCCGAGAGGAGAACGAGGAGCGTGACGACCGCGAGGCTCAGGAGGCGACCGTCGACGCGGGCGAGGTGCCGGGCCGAGGCGGCGAGCCGGACAGTCAGCAAAAACCCACCGACGGCCGCGGCCAGGCCGACGGCCATCAGTTCGGCCATGGGCGGTAGAGAGAGGCCGGCCATCGCGGCGAGCACCCCGTTCCGCGTCCGGCCGATCGCGAAGAACGCCGCAAGGCCGATGAAGGCGTTCGCCGTGTTCGCGGCCGAGGTCGCGACGATGAAGCCGCGGCGGTCGCGGTCGTACCCGACCGCGGCGTCGAGCAGACCGTTCGCGGTTGCGTTCGAGAGCCCGGGGAGCCAGCCGACGAGGAGCCCGGCGAGGGTGCCGAGGGCGGAGTGGCGCGCGAGCACGCCGTCCGGGATGGAGATCCCGGCGAACCGCTGTTCGGGGACCGGGCCGTGCGAGGCCGTGAGCAAAACCGGTATCCCGAAGAGCCCCGAGAGAAGGGGGAGGAAGACCGCGTCCGCCCCAAGCGGGTGCCAGGCGAGGAACCCGTAGCGGAGAGCGAAGAGGCCGAGCGCGCCCGAGACCGCGAAGACGCCGAAGGCCCAGGGCGGCGACTCGGCCGAGAGGACCAGGTACCCGACGACCGCGACCAGCAAAATTCCGATCCCCCAGTCGAGCGCGGGCTGGAGCGGCGGCAGCAACAGGACGCAGGCGAGCGAGAGCGGGACCGCGAAGGCCATGGCGAGGGCCGAGCCGAGGGCCGAGCAGCGAACGGCCTCCTCGCCCCGGCCCTCGAGGCAGAGCGCGTGGGCCGGCAGGACCGAGAGTGCGGTCTCGGCCTCGGGCACGCCGAGAAAGGTCGCGGGGATGTTGTCGAGGAACGTGTGCGTGATCAGGGCCGCGAACATCGCGGCAGCGAGCGCCTCTTCGCCGAGCACGGCCGCGAACCCCGCCCCGGTCGCCAGGAGAGCGGCGGCGAGGGTGTTCGCATGGATCCCCGGCGCGAGGCCCGTGAGGGCGCCGAGCACGACGCCGACGAGGGTCCCGGCCGCGATCCTGAGCATGACAGTTGCTTCGGACGCCCCCGCATTAAAGCGATCGATACCGTTTAGTCCGGCCGCGCCGACAGGCTCAAGCAGATGAGGATCGCCATCACCAGGCTGCCGGACAAGGGTGGGGACGACGCCGAGCGGTGCGCCCGGTTCGGTCATGAGTGCTACCCGGTCTCGCCGCTCCGGGCCGAGGTCTCGCCCGCCGCGATCGAGGCCTTCGAGGTCGATCTCCGGGCCGCCCGGTTCGACGGGCTCTTCTTCACCTCGGCCCTGCCGGCCGACCTGGTCGGCCCGGCCGTGGCCGCGTCGGGGATACGCCCCCGCGTCGTCGCGATCGGACCGGCGACGCAGGCCGCCCTGGCCCGGCACAGCGTCAAGGCCGAGGTCCTCCCGTTGTTCTATTCGCGCGACTTCACGCCCTACCTCGGCGCCTGGCTCGCGGGGAAGCGGATCGGGATCCCGCGCGCGGACGTGCCGAACGAGGCGCTCCTCGACGCGATCCGGGAGGCCGGGGGCGAGCCGGCCGAGTACCGTATCTACCGGCTGCTGCCGACCGGGGAGCCGCTCGACCTCGCGAAGGCCGACGCGATCCTCTTCACCTCGGCAAACTCGTTCTCGGAGGCGGCCTGGACGCCGCGGGCCGGGCTCCTCGTCTGCGCGATCGGGGACGTGACCGCGGACCGGATGCGGGCCGCCGGGGTCGAGCCCGACGCGGTCGGGGACGGGTCGCTCGAGGGAGCTCTAAAAGCGATCGGGGGCCGATGATGCCGCTGATCGGCCGGCCGGGGATCGTCGTGGTCGACAAGCCGCGTGGCCCCTCGAGCCACCAGGTGGCAGCGTGGGTCGGGGAGATCCTGGGTGTCCCGGTCGGCCACGCGGGCACGCTGGACCCCATGGTCTCGGGCGTGCTCGTGGTGATGCTCGGCCGCGCCGTCCGGCTCGCGCGCCTCCTCCTCCGGCACGAGAAGGAGTACGTCTGTCTCATGCGGCTCCACGGCGACGTCGACGAAGCGCGCATCCGCGAGGTCGCCTCCGAGTTCGTTGGGCGCATCTACCAGCGCCCGCCGCGGCGCTCCGCGGTGAAGCGGCAGCTGCGCATCCGCCGGATCCACTCGCTCGACGTCCTTGGGATCGACGGCCGGCTGGTCCTCTTCCGCGTGACGTGCGAGGCCGGGACCTACATCCGCTCGCTCTGCCACCACCTCGGGCTCGCAGCCGGATGCGGCGGGCACATGGTCGAGCTCCGCCGGACCCGGTCGGGCGCGTTCGGCGAAGCGGACGCGGTCACCCTCCACGCCCTCAAGGACGCGGCGGTCCGGGCAGAGGCGGGGGACCGGGTAGCGCTCGACGCAACGATCCTGCCGGTCGAGGTGGCGAACCCGGACCTCAAGGCGATCGTGATCGGGGACCGGGCCGTGGACGCGGTCTGCCGCGGGGCCGCGCTCGCGGGCGTCGGCGTGGTCGAACTGCCGGTGTTCCGCGCCGGCGAGACCGTCGCGCTCGTGACGCGAAAGGGCGAGCTCGTCGCCCTCGCCCGGACCCTCGTCCCGAGCGACGCGACCGCGCCCGGACGGACCGGGCTCGTGGCCGCGCCCGAAACGGTCTTCATGGCACCGGGCACCTACCCGCGAGGGTGGGCCAGAAAAGAGTGCCTGCCCGGCTAAATCTCCCAGCCCCGTGAGGGATATCGATTTTACAATTCAAAAGACATATATAACCTGATGCCAGAGTAACGTCCGGGATTCGCATGGCATTACAGCGTGGCAGATCGTCGGCGATCGTGCTCGCCCTCCTGGTTCTCATTCTGGGGCTGGCGGGCACCGCCTCCGCCGACACGGACGCGGCACACCCCGTCATCCGGGGGGACGACGCCCAGCTCCGTGCCTGGATCGAGAGTTACGACGCAGCGCCCCCCGTCCCGGTGGACGCGGCCCGGCAGCGGGGCCTCGCGGCATCGACCGGATCCGCGAGCATCCTCGACCTGGTGCCGTACGTCCCGGAGGAACGGTATCAGGGCCTCGTCGCGAACTGCTGGGCCTGGACCGGCACGGGCGTGCTCGAGGCCGCTCACACGACCGAGAACGGCGTCTGCGACCGGCTCTCGGTCCAGTACCTCGACTCGAACTACAACGGCGGCTGCGGGACCGGCTGGGCGGGGAGAGGGGGCTGCCTCGCTGACTTCGTCCGGTTCTACGCGGCCAGGCAGATCGCCGTGCCCTGGTCGAATACGAACGCCTCGTACCAGGATGCACAGCTCTGGTGCGTCGAGCACGACAGAGCGTGGGTTTCGGCCGACTCGATCGAGACGGACCCCCACTACGACCTCCTCTCCATCGCGGAGGAGCGGATCCAGACCCGGGGGGTGGGGTCCACGCAGGCCCGTGCGAACATCAAGGCCGTGCTCGAGGAGGATCGCGCCGTGTACCTCGCGTTCCGCCTTCCGGACCAGGCAGCATGGGACGCGTTCGAACAGTTCTGGAGGACCCAGCCGGAGACCGCGATCTTCAACATCTCCCCGTACGACGGCCGGGCCTGGACCTCAACGGCCGGAGGGCACGCGGCCCTCGTCGTCGGCTACGACGACACGGACCCCGCGAACCCGTACTGGACCGTCCTGAACTCCTGGGGGACCTCGAACGGACAGCGGCCGCATGGGACGTTTCGGCTCTCCATGAGCCTGAACTACGACGGGACCTACCGAGGCTCGTTTGCAATCCCGTCGACCGAGTGGGAGACGCTCGCGGTCGAGTTCGCGGACGCGCCGGATTCGACACCGGCCCCCGCCGTCCTGCCGGTCCCGCCCTCGTCGTCGCCCCCACGGGACCTGGACGGCGACGGCCGGTACGAAGACGTGAATGGCAACGGCCGGGCGGACTTTGCCGACGTCACCCTACTCTACAACGCGATCACGTGGTGCGCCGCGAACGAGCCGACCAGCGCGTTTGACTTCAACCAGAACGGCCGCCTCGACTTCGCCGACGTGGTGACGCTCTTCGGCCTCTGCTAGGCTCGAGGCATAGGCTTAAGAGTGTAACGGGCCAACCGGATCCCCTGAACTTTTCTGCTGAGGTAGTCTAGTCCGGTAAGGCGCAGGCCTGGAAAGCCTGTGGGGCTCTGCCCCTCGGGAGTTCAAATCTCCCCCTCAGCGTCTGAGGTGCCGGCCCCGGTTCTCGTGGGACCTATCTTCGATCGGTTGGCCCTTGTCCCGCCCGGGCGTGGCGCGGCGGTCGATAATGCTCATCGCAATTGCACGGCGACGTCGTCTGGCATATACTCAAGACCGGCCCGGCGAACCGGATCCTGTGCCCGGGCAGCCGGTACAGGGTCCTGGGACGGACCAGGCATCCGGGATATCGTGTCTGCGTCCGCCCTTCTCGCTCCCGGGCTCGAAACGGTTCGGCCTGTGCCGGGGATCCCCGTCGCCGCCGGTACAGTCCTCTTCTCCTGCACCCGTGCCGACCTAGCCGCGCCTGGTTTTCGCACCGTCCCGTCACGGCGCTCCCGCGGGCGGGCCGGCCGGTCCGGAGAGCGCCGGGCCGTAGGGAAGAGACGGGGGCGGTCATTTGCTCATCACAGTTGCCGAGCAACGTTGCCCTGCAAACTTTGATGCTTTGGCTTTCAGATACTTCACCTGGCCTCCGGGGGGTCAGATACACACAGTCCCACCGGGGGCGGGTCCAGGCGCACGGGCCGCAACTCCGATGCCTCCCGCCCCAGAATCCCCCGGAGTTTCTTCTGAATCCGCATCGACGCTGGAGGGTACCGCGTCCACCGTCGCGGGGGTATCCTCGTGGCGGGCCTGTTCCGGGGGCGGGGCGCCGCCCGGTGTCGGCGGCGGTGCCAGACGCACCACCGGCCGGGTTCTCCCTCCCGGGTTGCCTGTTCGTTCGTCCCACGGTATCGGGGTACGGGTGCGGTTCCGGGGCTCCCCGGGGAGGGGCGTGTCGTTCGGGAGCTGGGGCGGAGACCGGTCGATCGTCGTTACAGCTGCCGTGGTTCTTCCTGCTGCGAGGAGACCTGCAGGAGGAAAAGAGGAAGTGTCCTTTCCAGACGGGGGGCATCCGAAACCAGGGGCATCACGTTTTTCCCAAAAAATCGATAGCTGTAAATCCACCTCCTTGATACATCGTGCGCATGAGATCTCGAGTGAGACCTGTGACGACCGGCGCATTTTTCGTCCTCCTGCTGCTTGCGTCCGCGACGGCCGCGACCGTGACGCCCACGCCTGCCTCGAGCGATGACGCTATGGACACGGCCTTTGCCGGGCAGGTCGTGGCGATGGGTGGGGAGATCACGCCCCTCCTGGACGACGTCTCGGAGGCGTTCGGCGCGAGCGGCACAAGGGCGGAAAATCCCGTCCTGAGAGCCGTCGGGTCGAACCTCTCGAGCCGGTCCCGGTTCTGGCACGACACCCTCGAACCGATGCCCGTGTCGGCGGTGCTCGCCGACTCGAAGCAGGCGATGCTGCTTGGGTTGAAGGAGTTCGAGACTGCCGGGGACTGTATTGTCCGGGGCGTGGACCGTGCCCTCGCGGGCGACGAGGCGGCGGTGGCCGCGCTGGTGAGAGAGGCCGGAACCCACATCAGAGACGGGGGCAGGTACTTCACCCTCGTGTCCGACCGGCCCCGCGGGACGGCCGGTCCCCCGTGGTGCCGGCGACCCCCATCGCGGTGACGACGCCATCACCTGTCCCGCAGCCCGTGAGGATGCCGGCGGCGACCCGGGCCCTCGAGAAAACGTGGGGCAGGAGGTACGCGGTCGGGAACCCCGGCACGTTCCCGGGCTCCCGATCCGCGACCGGCAC
>CAYWVY010000023.1:23139-30892 GCA_964461885.1 uncultured Methanospirillum sp.
GGTACGCGGTCGGGAACCCCGGCACGTTCCCGGGCTCCCGATCCGCGACCGGCACCGCTCCGACCGCGACCGGCACGCGACGGGTGGCGGCTGTCGGCCCGGCCCTCGAGGCCGGCAGTCGGTTCCACGGCATCACCCCGCCGGCGGCCGGCTCGTTCGCCCGATGGTACCCGGTCGCCAGGTGGGCGGCGGGGATCAGGTAATCCCTCTTCTTTTCCAGGAAGGCGCGGTCTCGAACAATGATGGATCAAACGGGCAGTGCCGTCTGGACGGCCCTGGATTTTCCCTGGCGTCGGCAGGAGAAGAGCGCGGAGCCATGGTTCCGTGACCGGGTATCGAAGCGCATCCGCCCGGCTCCCCCTGACAGGGTGATGGGGGGTTTGATTGTCGTCCCCGTCCTCGGGCCGACGCGGTCCCGCTCCCCGAGAGTCTCCCCGAAAAAAACGTCCCCGGGGGAGCGGGCCCGGCAGCTGGGGGGTCCGTTTACAGCGGCCGGCGATTTCGGCATGGTTATCTACCAGGTTTGGCCACCACTCTAGCTATGCGGGTCCTCTGTGCCGCCCTTCTCGCGATCCTTTTGCTGGGATCCCCCGTCCTGGCCTGTACGACGTTCATCATCACCCCCGGCGCCTCGGCCGACGGCTCGATGTATATCGCCCATTCGAACGACGGGTACGGCCCCGGCGTGCTCGGGCACAACCTGACGACCGACAACACGCGAATCGTCTACGTCCCGGCCGCCGACCACCCGGCGGGCGCGACGCGCACCGTGCACTTCGACCCGAACTCGGGATCGGACGACCCGGTCGACATCGCCTCGACCGACCACCGCCCCACGGCCGAGATCGACGAGGTGCCCCACACCTATGGGTACCTCACCGGGAGTTACGGGATCATCAACGAGGTAGGGTTGATGTCCGCCGAGTGCACGGACTACGCCCGGGTCCAGCCGAACTGGGACCCCGAGAAGCGGATCTTCTACTCCTCCGAGCTCTCGAACGTCGCACTCGAGCGCTGCCGGACCGCGCGCGACGCCGTGGACCTGGTCGGCTCTCTGATCGACCGGTACGGTTACTACGGCACGGGCGAGACCCTCCTCTTCGCCGATCCCGAGGAAGCCTGGACCATGGAGATGTGCGGCTACGACCTGAACGGCACGGGCGGGCTCTGGGTCGCCCAGCGAATCCCTGACGGCCACGTCTTCGTCGCGGCCAACACCTTCCGGATCCGGGAGCTCGACCCGTCCCGGGAGGACCAGATCTTCTCGGACAACCTCTTCGAGGCGGCCGAAAAGAACGGGTGGTGGCGGCCTGCCGACGGCAAGCTCGACTGGCTGAAGACCGTCTCGACGGGTGAGTACTCGCACCCGTACTACTCGCTCTCGCGGGTCTGGCGGCTCTACGACCGGATGGCGCCGTCGATCAACCTCTCGCCGTACGTCGAAGGCACCTACACAACGGCCTACCCGTTCTCCACTGAGCCCGACGAGCCGCTGAACGCCACCACGGCCCTCTCGCTCTACCGCGATCATTACGAGGGGACGGTATTCGATCTTTCGAACGGGTCCGCGGCCGGCCCCTACGGCGACCCGTACCGCAACGCAGGTCCGTTCGACAACCACGGGCCCTTCGCGCCCGGCGAGGTCCGGCCCGGGGCCTGGCCCCGCCCGATCTCGCCGCTCTTCTGCTCGTACAGCTACGTCTGCCAGGGCCGGTCCTGGCTCCCGCCCGAGGTCGGCGGGGTCGCGTGGATCGGCTTCGCCGTGCCGGCCGAGACCGTGTACCTGCCCGTGTACGCGGGTGCGACGGCCGTCCCGGAGTCGTTCACGATCGGCAACCGCTCCGAGGTCTCGCGCGACTCGGCCTGGTGGGCGTTCAACACGGTGACCAACTGGGCCCGGCTCCGGTACTGCGACATGATGGTCGACGTCCATGCCGAACAGGAGGCGGTCGAGGGCGCAGCCCTGATCGATCTTGCGTCGGCCGACGGCGATGCTGTGGAGCTCCGCAACGCCTCGGGGGATGCCGCCGCCCGCGCGTTTCTCACGAACTGGACGGTCGCGAACGGCGAGGCGAACGTCGACCGCTGGTGGAACTTCTCCGACCGGCTGATCGCGAAGTACGCGAACGGGATGATCAGCGACTTCGCGAACGGGACCACGGCGAGCCCGGGGTATCCGGCTGCGTGGTATGACGACGCCGACTACCAGTACGGCCCCCGTATCTACGACGCCGCCGGGCTCGCGGAGCTCCCCGACCTCGCCTACGTGAACGAGACGGTCACGGTCGCCCCTGGCGACGAGCTCCGGACCATCCGGGAGACCCAGCGGCGGGACACTGAGAGCGTTCCGGCACCGGCGCTCTTCTCCCCCCTCTTCGGCCTGCTCGGGCTCTGAACCGGGCCCTGAGGCACCAGGAAGAGAGAAATAGCCCCGCCCACCACATCCAGTATGGACCCGGACGAGACCCCGCCGGCCGAGGAGCGGACCGGGAACCGCGCCCTCCTCTGGGCGACGGGCGGGGCCGTGGTCGTGATCGTGTTCCTTCTCGTCTCGAGCCGCGACCTCGGGACCGAACTCGTCCTGCTCGGGGCCGGCGCGGCGCAGGTCGCGCCGTTCGTTCTGCTCGCCATGGCCGCGTACCTGGCCGAGGGCTCCCGGCCGCTCCGGTACCTGACCGCGCTCCTCCTGCTTGGGATCGTTGGGGGGCTGATCCTCGTCTCGCTTCTGTTCGGGGTGGTCGCCGTCGTGCCGCTAGAGGCGTTCGAGACGGGGGTGCTCCCCCCCGGGCTCGGGCCGACCGCGTTCGCCCTCCTCGGGCTCGGGTCGCTCTTCGGCCTCGCCGCGTTCGCCGGGTTCCTTTCGCCCGTCCGGCGGGGGCTCGCGCGCCTCCTTCCGCTCGACCCCGCCTCATTCGTCCACGGGATCGCGCTCGTGCTCGTGCTTGCCCTGTGCCTGGTCCCGCTCGTTCCCCTGCTCGTGAACGGCGCGCCGCCGCTCCTCTCACCGAACCTCATCGGCGGGGACGGCTTCGGCCAGAGCCCGGGCGAGCTCGCCCGCGCCCAGGCCTACTCCCTCCTCTTCATCATCTTCGCGTCATTCCTGGTCGTCGGCCTCTTCGTCCGCCGGAACTTCGCCGAGGCCATCGAGCGGCTGGCGTTCGTCCGCCCGACAGCGCGGCAGGTTTTCTTCGCGCTCGGCATGGCCGTGCTCCTGGTCGCGGCCTTCGGCCTGCTCGACCGGGCGATCGCCGTTGTCTGGCACGCGCTCGGGTGGCCTGTCACGGACGAGGCGGCCTACCGCCAGCTCTTCGCGGGCATGCTGACCCCCGTCGGGGCGGTCACGGCCGCCGTCTCGGCCGGCGTCGGCGAGGAGCTGGCCGTCCGCGGCGTGCTCCAGCCCGTCTTCGGACTCGTGCTGCCGAGCCTCCTCTTCGCCGCGCTGCACGCCTGGCAGTACTCCTGGGACGGGCTCCTCTCGGTCTTTCTCGCCGGGCTCGCCTTCGCCTGGATCCGGCGGCGCGCGAACACCACGACGTCGGCCATCACGCACGGCGTCTACGACCTGATCCTCTTCGGCATGCTCGCCGCGGGGCAGGCGATCTGAGGGGCCATGGTTGGGAGAAGCGTCCGGTGGTGCGGGTTCGTGGGGGCGGCGCTCCTCCTGCTCGTCCTCGCGGCCGGGTGCGTGGCGCCGCCCGGGCCCGCGAGCCCGGCCCCCGCGGCGATCGCCAACGAGACGGCGGACGTCCTCTACTTCTGGGGCGTCGAGTGCCACGCCTGCCACCCCGTCACCCCGTTCGTTAACGAGCTGGCCCGCTCCCACCCCCGTGTCCGCTTCGAGGCGATCGAGACCTACGGGAACCAGACGAACGCAAGCCGGTATCTGGCCGTGAACCGGGCCCTCAACGTCACGGCGCAGGGGCTGCCCGAGGTCGTCGCCAACGGCCGGGCGTTCTTCGGCGAGGCGGCCATAAGGAGCGGGCTGCCCGGCGCCATCCAGGCGATTGAGGCCCGGCGGTAGCGGCGGGCGGCACGTATTTCCGCTCTCGCGACGACCGGATGGCCCATGGTCGATCACCAGAATGAACTCGAGGCGGGACAGGTCACCTCCCTCCGCGGACTCGTCGACTACCAGCCCGGCGCCGTCGTCTCGCGCATGCTCGTCTTCAAGCGAACAGGGACGATCACGCTCTTCGCGTTCGACAAGGGGCAGGGCCTTTCCGAGCACACGGCCCCGTACGACGCGATCATGACCGTGCTCGAGGGGGCTGCGCGCGTGACCATCCGGGACCAGGAGTTCGCGCTCGCCGAGGGGGAGCTGATCATCATGCCCGCGAACGTGCCGCACGCGGTGTACGCGACGGCCCGGTTCAAGATGGAACTCGTGATGATCCACGAGTAGGCGGGCGGCGGTAACGCAGCCCCAGTTGCGTTAACTTCGGAAAGGTTGAACCGCCCGGGCATCCAACGGCAGAGGGATGAAGCAGATCGCCCTCTACGGCAAGGGAGGTATCGGCAAGTCGACGACCTCGGCGAACCTCTCGGCCGCGCTCGGAGAGAGCGGGCGATCGGTCCTCCAGGTCGGCTGCGACCCCAAGCACGACTCGACGCGGATGCTGATGCACGCCGAGCCCCTGCCGACCGTGCTCGACCAGGTGCGCGAGCGCGGCGCCGCGAACGTCGCCCTCGAGGACGTGGTCCGGACGGGGTACGCCGGCGTCCGCTGCGTCGAGGCCGGCGGACCCGAGCCCGGGATCGGGTGTGCGGGCCGGGGGATCATCGCGACCTTCCAGCTCCTCGAGGAGCGCGGCGCCCTCGAGGCCGACGTGATCGTCTACGACGTTCTCGGGGACGTGGTCTGCGGCGGCTTTGCCATGCCCATGCGCGAGGGCTACGCCGAGGAGGTCTACCTCGTCAGCTCGGGCGAGCTGATGAGCCTGTACGCGGCCAACAACATCGCGAAGGCGATCGCCCGCCTGGCCGAACGTCCGCGCTGCCGCTGCCGGCTCGCGGGCGTGATCCTGAACGCGAAGGGGATGGAGCGTGAGGAGGAGCTGGTACGCGCCTTCGCCGAGGCGATCGGCTCCCGCCTAATCGCCGCGATCCCGCGCGACCGCGTGGTCCAGCTTGCTGAACTCCACCGGCGAACCGTGATCGAGTACGCCCCGGACTCAGCGCAGGCGGCGGTCTACCGCCGGCTCGCCGAGGACGTGCTCGCGAATACCGACTTCTCGATACCCCGGCCCCTCACCCAGGATGAGCTCGAATCCCTCGCCCTCGAGTACACCACGTTCTGACGGCTGCACGCTCGCGGGCGCCCTCTCGGTAGCGTCCGCGGTGGTCGACGGGGTCACCATCGTCCACGGCCCGTCCGGCTGCTCCCACCACCACGTCTCGCTTCTCCTGACCGCGCTTCTCGACCGGGCCGGCGCCCGGCTCCCGGTCCTCCTCTCGGACGACCTCGGGGAGCGGGAGGTGATCTTCGGCGGCGAGGACGCGCTCGCGCTCGCGCTCGATGAGGCCGTCGCCCGGTCGCCCGGGTCGATCGCCGTCCTCTCGACCTGCGTCTCCGAGGCGATCGGCGACGACTGCGCCGCAGTGGCGGAGCGGGTCCGCTCCGTTCCGGTGGTGGTGGTCCCTGCCGGCGGCTTCCTGGGCGGCGGGTTCTACGAGGGCGAGCGTGCAGCGCTCGCGGCGTACGCGGAACTCTCGGCCCGCCTGCCCGCGCCGGACGCGGGGGAGGGGCCCGTGATCGTGCTGGTCGGCGAGAAGAACCTCGAGTACGAGGCCGACTGCCACGCGGTTGAGATCGGCCGGCTCCTCGGCCGCCTCGACCTCGAGGTCGGGCTCCGGTTCGTCCGCGAGGCCCCGACCGCGTCCTTCGGCCTGCTGCCCCGCGCCGACCTCCTGGTGCTCCGCGAGCCGGGGATGGGAGGGGTCGCGGACCGCTTCCCTGTGCGGCCCCGGACGCCCCGCATCCACGGCTTCCCGGTGGGGCTCTCGGGGACGCTCGCGTTCCTGGAGATGATCGGCGCGGCGTTCGACCGGGACGCGGCAAAAGCGATCGAGGCCGAGGCCGAACACCAGGAGGCGGTGCTGGCCCGGTTCGGCGGCCTCTCGGGGGGGCGGATCAGCCTCCCCGGCGCGCCGCAATGGGCCGCCGAGCTCGCGGACACGCTCGGGATTGTCGTCTCCCCCTTAGGCGTCCCGGTCCCGGTCCCGGAGCCGGCGCCGGTCGGGACCGCAGGGATCGCCCGCCTCCTCACCCGCTGGGGGCGGTCGCTCTGAGCAGCCGCTGCCGCGCCGGGCCGCTCGTGCCCTGCGCCATGGTCGGCGCGGTCGCGGCCCTTTCAGCCTACGACGGGCTCGGGGTCGTGGTGCACGGCTCCTCGGGCTGCTGGTTCTACCCGTCGTCCCTCCTCCGGGTCGACCTGGGGTGCACGGACCTCTCGAGCGCCGACGCGGTCCTCGGCGCGGAGCGGCGGGTCCGCGAGACGGTCGAGGCCATGCTCCCCCGCCACCGCGCGGTCGCGGTGGTGAACACCTGCGTGCCCGGGATCGTCGGCGAGGACCTGGCCGGAGCCCTGGGCGACCTGCCGGTCACGGTCGTGGACGCGCCGGGCTTCCTCGGGGGCGCCTGGATCGGGCACGAGCGAGCGATCGTGGCTCTCCGGCCAGTCGTGGACGAAGCGGCCGGTGGGGTGGGAATCGATGGGCTCTCGCCACTCGATCCGTTCGCCCGCGGGAACCTGTTCGAGATCGAACGGATCCTCCGGCTCGCCGGGGCCACACCCGGGGCCCGCTTCGCCGGGGGAGCGGTCGAGTCGATCGGCCGGGCCGCCCCCGTCTCGGTCGTCGCGAACCCCGCGTTCGCGGCCGGGCCGGGAGAGCTCGCCGGCGACCTGCTCGGGCTCGACGCGGTGCTCGCGACCGTCGGCCGGCTTGCGGACCGCGACGACCATCTCGACGTGGAGCCCGTCGCCGCCGAATGCGCCGAGGCCGAGGAGCGGTGCGTGCACGCCTGCGACAAGTTCCTCCGCCGCCACGACCCGCCGCGGGCCGCGATCTTCGGCGAGGCGGCGTACGTCGACGCGGCCGGCCAACTCCTCGACCGCTACCTCGGCGCCGACTGCGCGGTCCTGGGGTACCGGGACACGCCCCCCGGCCCGGGCAGTCCCGGCAACGTCCGGGCCGACGACTTGGGCTCGGTCGAGGAGGCCCTCGATCGGGCCCAGCCCGACCTGATCCTCGGCTCCTCGTTCGAGCGGCGGCTCCGGCCGGAGGCCGCGTTCGTGCCGCTCGCGCCGCCGCTCCGGGGCCGCTGGCGGCTCGCGGCGACCCCGTTCGCCGGGGTCGAGGGGGTGCTCGCCCTGGTCGAGAGCGTGCTGAACGCCTGCACGACCGGGCGGAAGGCTTGAGCCGCCCGCCGGCCCACTGAAGAGACATATGGACGGACGACAGCGGGCCGCGGTCCGGCCCGGGCTCCGGGTGGCGATCGTGCAGAAGCAGGACCAGCGGACGGGCCAAACGGTCGAGGGGGTCGTGGCGGCGGTCCTGACCCGGTCGGCCTCGCACCCGCACGGGATCAAGGTCCGGCTCGTCGACGGCAGGGTCGGCCGGGTGAAGGCAGTGCACGGCGACGACCCGGCGCCGCCGGCCTGAGCTGGTACGGCGGATCCCTCCGAGGGCGGTTGCAGGAAAAAAAAAGGTGGGACTCCCGGACGACCCAGCCCCGGTCAGCTCCCCTCGATCA
>CAYWVY010000024.1:0-30295 GCA_964461885.1 uncultured Methanospirillum sp.
TCGGCGCGCCGGCGAGGGGGACGTTCGCGGTCACGGCCGCCGCGATCGGGCCGGGAGGGTGAGGACGTCACGATCGTTGCAGGCAGGAGGCCCACGGCTTCAGCCGTGGGAGGAATGCCGTCGGTCCATTTATCCTGAATCATCGTCTATTCTCCACTATTCCATGCTGATCGCGGTGCGGATCAAGGTTGTTCCGACAGCGGAGCAGGCGGCGGCGCTTCTCGCCACGATGGAGCGGTTCAACGCCGCCTGCAACGCAATCTCCGAGACAGCATGGCTCAACCGGACGTTCAGCAAGTACACGTTGCAAAAGATCCTCTACAAGGACATCCGCCGCGACTTCGGACTCTCCGCGCAGATGGCCGTCCGTGCCATCGCCAAGGTCAGTGAGAGCTACATGACCGACCGCTCCGTGCAGCACACCTTCGAGCCGCACAGCGCACTCGTCTGCGACCAGCGTCTGCTCTCCTTCAAGGGATCCGATCAGGTCTCGATCCTGACCCTTGATGGGCGGATCGTCGCACCGATCATCGTTCCCGACTACCGGGAGATTGACCGGTCCGCGATCAAGGGCCAGATGGATCTCGTCCATCACAACGGCACGTTCTTCCTCATGGAGACCGTCGACGTTCCCGAGGAGCCGCAGATCGCGCCCGAGGGTGTGCTCGGCGTCGATCTCGGGATCGTCAATCTCGCGACGACATCCGACGGTGACACCTTCAGCGGCGACGCGTGTACAGCAGTCCGCAAGAAGTTCGCCGCGATCAAGGGCAAGCTCCAGCAGGCAGCGACGTGGGACGCGAAGAAGCACCTCAAGCGGCTCGCTGGCCGCGAACGTCGGTTCAAGCGCGACACCAATCATACTGTTTCCAAGCAGATCATCGCCATTGCGAAAGGCACGATGCGCGGGATCGCCCTCGAAGACCTCAAGGGCATCCGGGCGCGGGTCTCGGTTACGAAGGAGCAGCGGCTGGCGATCGGTAAGTGGGCGTTTTTCGAACTCGGTCAGTTCATCCGGTACAAGGCATGCGAGGCAGGCATCCCCATCTATTTTGTCGACCCCGCCTACACCTCGCAGCAGTGTTCCGTCTGCGGTCATACCGCGAAGGAGAACCGGAAGAACCAGGCCGAGTTCCGGTGTGTCCAGTGTGGTCATGCTGAGAACGCCGATATCCATGCCGCGAAAAACATCGCGGCACGGGCTGATGTCAACCAGCCCATCGCACTCTGCCAGCCCGTGAAAGCAGGCCGGAGATTGAAGTGCAAGCCAACGACTGAAGTCATGGGCGTCATGCCCACGACTTCAGTCGTGGGTAGTTGACCTTCACCCTCCACGTCATGCCGGGCGTGCCCCTGCCGCACGCAACGCAGAGCGGGGTGATCGTCGGCAACGAGGTGGTCGTGGACCCGGCGGTCATGCCAACGCTGCACCCCGACAACGATGGCGGGTATGGATACACCAACTTCACGTCGTCGTATACCCTGCGGGACGTCCGGGCGAACCACACGGTCTACGGGGTCTTCTACCGGGCCGGCTGGATCACCTGCTGATCCTCGCCCTCTCACCCCCTCTACCTATCCTTCTGGAGGCCCACCCGCGCATGCAGGAGGCCGGGATCGCCGTGTGGGAAGCCGCGGGATTCCCTAAGCACACTCTCCCCGGTTCCCGTTGGACCCCTGTCGGATGGCGGGCAAAAGTATATCTCGCGCCTCGCCAGTTACTCAAGATACTCGCATCTGTCGAACGAGGAGCACTGGAGGGAACAAGCGTGGGTCTGTTGAACCGCATGGGAACCGTCGTCAAGGCGAAGATGAGTAAACTGATCAACGCGGCCGAGGATCCCCGCGAGACCCTCGACTACTCGTACGAGAAGCAGCTCGAACTGCTGCAGAACGTCAAGCGGGGCGTGGCCGACGTCACGACGTCGAAGAAGCGGCTCCAGCTGCAGCGGGCCAAGCTGCTCCAGAACAGCGAGACCCTGGAGAAGCAGGCCCGCGAAGCGGTCCGGGCCGACCGGGAGGACCTCGCGCGCCTCGCGCTCGAGAGAAAGAACGCCATCGACTCTCAGATCGCCGTCCTCGACCAGGAGATCGCCGGGCTGGAGACCGAGCAGCAGAAGCTGGTCGAGGCCGAGCGGCGCCTCGCCACGAAGGTGGAGGTCTTCAGGACCAGGAAGGAGACCATCAAGGCGCAGTACTCGGCGGCCGAAGCGCAGGTCAAGATCAGCGAATCGGTCTCGGGCATCAGCGAGGAGATGGCCGACGTCGGCGTCTCGATCGAGCGGGCCGAGAACAGGACCGAGGATATGAAGGCCCGGTCCGCGGCCCTCGACGAGCTGATCGACCAGGGGACGCTCGAGGACTTCACCGGCCGGCAGGACGATATCGAGCGCGAGCTGGCGAAGATCGGCTCGACAGGCAAGATCGAGTCCGAACTCTCGAAGCTGAAAACGGAGGAAGGGAAATGATCATTCGCGTCATGGGAGAGGGCCAGTACCGTGTCGACAGCGGTCTCTTCGACACCCTGAACCAGATCGACAACAGGATCGTCGAGCACGTCCAGCAACAGGACGTGCAGGGTTTCCGGTCCAGCCTGACCGATCTCATCGGGTGCGTCCAGCGCGAGGGGCAGCGGATCGCCGATACGGAGCTGGTCGAGTCCGATATCATCGTGCCCCCCGCGGACATGACCCTTGCCGAGGCCCGGGACGTCTTCAAGGGCACCGGGCTCTTCGAGGGATAACCTGAACAGGGAGCGCCCAATCGCGCAGTTATACCGGTATACCCCAGAGGGGGTACCAGCGCTCCACCTCTTTCTCGACGGGCAGTTCCCCCTCCAGCAGGGACCGCAGCCTGAACTCGTATGCGGCATCCCGTGCCGTGCCCGTCTCGGGGACGAAGGGATAGTACCGCCCCTGCTTGAAGTTGTAGATCCAGTAGACCCGTTTCGCGCCGTCGAACCGGTAGACCGCGCAGAGGAGATAGGGGCCGAAGCCGCGCTCGATCAGGGTCTGGCTGACAAGGTGGATGGTCGTGACGAGGTCTTCGAAGTCCGGATCCTCCAGGACCACCCACGTGAACCCGTACTTGTCCGTCTCGAGCCGGCAGGTGCTGTCGGTCTCGCGGCAGCTGAAGACGAGCAGCTCGTCGATCTCGGCCTTCGCGGCGTCGTACCGCGAGGACTCGATGGGCTTGAAGCAGAGCCCGGCCCGGCCGGCGGGCGCCAGGTCCAGGGATGCCTGCATCGTGACCGTGGCCGTTGAGATCGCAAAGAGGCGCTCGGTATCCGCCTCGGGAAGGCGGGTCGTGCCGAGCAGTGCGTCGAGGGCGTCCCTAAAGCCCATTATCGCCCCATCTCCTTCTCAATCCTCTCGAGCGCCGCTATCCGCGCCTCCACCGGCGGGTGCGACGAGAAGAGCTCGAAGATCGAGCTGCCGGAGGCCACCGGGATGATGAAGAAGGCGTTCATCCCCTCGACCTCGCGGAGGTCTTTTGTCGGGACACGCTCCATCAGGCCGCTGATCTTGGCGAGCGCCGACGCGAGATGGGACGGCCGGCCGGTTATCAGCGCCGACCCGCTGTCCGCTGAGAACTCGCGGTACCGTGACAGGGCCCGGATCAACAGGTAACTCGCGGCCCAGACCACGGCCGCGACCAGGGGCAGGATGAACCAGAGGCTCCTGTCGTCGCCCCCTCGTTCGCCTCTCATGCTGCCGCCGAAGAGGAACCAGTTCCTGAAGATGAGGAAGGCCACGGTGGAGAGGAAGCTGGCAAGGGTGATGACCATGACGTCGCGGTTCTTCACGTGGCTGAGCTCGTGGGCGATCACGGCCTCGAGCTCCTCCTGGTTCAGCATGCGGAGAAGGCTGGTGGTCACGCCGACAACCGAATGCCCTGGGCTCCGCCCGGCGGCGAACGCGTTGGGGACGGGGGAGTCGATGATGGCGAGTTCGGGGGGGGTCATGCCGGCCATCGCGCTCAGGCGCGTCAGGGTCTGGTGGAGCTGCGGCTCCTCTCCTTCGCCGACCACGCGAGCTCCCATGGCGGAGAGGGCCAGGCGGTCCGAGAGAAAGTACTGGACGACGAGCAGCACGGTCACGATCGCGAGCAGGAGGAGCGGGCCGACGCCCAGGTATGCCAGCACCGCGATGAAGGCGGCGTAGACGATCGCGAGCAGCAGGATCGTCACGATCATCCTCAACTGCAGTCCCCGGTCCCGGTGCCATCGAGCCATAGCAGTCCTGACCCGGGCGGGACCTGCGCTATCCGCCTGGCGAATTCGCGGCGGGGCTCCGCGGTCCGGGTACATTGAGAGCGATCAGGGACGATAAATAGGTACTCATCCGGGAATGAGACCAGGCTCGACGGGGGTCCTGCTGTCCCGGTCGTGGGGAGCCGACCGTGCATCGCCGATCCCGATGAAACGGGACCGGGTGCAGAAGACCGGGCGCGAAGGGGCGGGTGGGGCCGCCCTCAGAAGAGGCTGAACAGGTACGGCAGCGCGATCAGCGAGACGAGCGTGACCGCCATCAGCCAGGAGACGGCGCTCACCACCGCGGGCGTGTACCGCTGGAGCCGGCGGCGGGCCAGCAGGCCGTCGACGACCTCTCGGAAGATGTACCCGCCGTCGAACGGGACCATCGGGAGCGCGTTGAAGATCCCGACGTTCAGGTTGATCCAGCCCGACCAGAAGAGGAGCTGGACCAGCCCCCAGAAGCCCCAGAACGGCGCCTCCCAGCTGGCCGTGTTCTCCCCTGGGAACCCGACGATCCGGAGGGCCTGCCCGGTCGACGAGGTGTCGAACGGGAGTATGAGATAGCGGAGGATCCCGATCGGGTTGAACGACTCCTGCACGTACCCCTGGACCGCCTCGCCGTCGTAGTACTCGACCCCCATGAACCCCGAGGTACTGTTCCCCGACGGCCATTCGGCGAGGGTCAGCTCGCGGGTCGTCGCCACGCCGTCCTGCTCGACCGTCAGCTCCGTCCGGTCGCCGGGCCGTGTCGACGCCAGGAGACGGGCGACATCCCCCCGGTTCTCGACCGGCGTCCCGTTCAGGGCGAGCACGACCGAGCCCGGGGCCACCGAGGCGTTGTACGCGGGGTAGTCCTTGTACACGCCGTTGACCACCGGCTCAGAGGTCGGAACGGCCAGTCCGAAGACCACGATCATCAAAAAGAACGCGAGCAGGCCGAAGACGATGTTGTTCGTGATCCCGGCGCCGTACATCCGCATCTTCGCGGCCCGCGGCGCCTTCTCGAGCTCCTCCTCGTCGGGCTCGACAAACGCCCCGATCGGCACCACGGCCACGAGCAGCCCGGCGGCCCGGACCTTGATTCCCTCGACCCGCGAGAGGATGCCGTGCCCGAACTCGTGGACCACGAGCGTGATCACGAGCGCGAGCCAGACCGCGACCGTCCCCGGCACGAACTCGTTGAGCCCGGGGATGAGGAGCAGGTTCTGCGGCGCGTAGATCCCCGTCGGCTCGGGCTGTACCTGGAGCGTGTACCGGAGCGAGAAGAGAAGCGAGAACGCGAAGAAGGCCGAGATGACCGCCACGGCGACGACGCCGACGCTCGCGTAGACTCGCAGCGGCCACGCGATCTTCTGGAACAGGTCGAAGAAGCCGACCCGCACGGTCCGAAGGGCGAGAATCGGGCCGAAGAACATGACGTGTTCGGAGTACCAGCCCCTGCTCTCGGCCGGGGGGTTCTCTCCTGCCCCGGGCAACGCCTCGTCCGGCCTCGCCGGACGGGTCGTTTCGGCATCGAGCGCGGCCAGTTCCTCGGCAGCGATCCGGCGGCGGACGTAGAACACGACCGCGGCGTACGCGGTGACGGCAAGGAGAAGAAGGCCGATCGTGACCCAGTCCATTCCCACAAGCATGGTCGGGCAAGGGGATAAATGATCGTCTCAGGGTCAGAAGAGGGTGATCTGCGCCCACGCGCGCCGGCGTATGCTCCGGTCTTTGACATGGCGCCTGCACCTGGCATCACGTACGACGTGAAGGCTGCCGGAAGGGACTGCCCCTCCGCTGCGTTGCGGATTGGCGAGGTTTCAGGGACCGGACCTCACAGCGGTGACGCCCCCGGCCGTGCGGCTGTTCCCCGGCACAGTGTACCTGATATATTCCCGTGATGAATGGTCGGCGATTTCCCCGTGGCAGCGGCCGTTGCTTGGGGCCGTGCAGAGGAGAGACGGGCATGGAGCATGAGCAGAACCGTGCAGTCAGAGGATCGGGATGATCCGTCCGGATCAGAAGAGGGTTGTCTGGCTGCGTGCCCGCTGCCGGTCCGTGACCGTGCGCCAGCTCGCCCGGACGAACGGGTGCAGGGGGCCGCCGGCATCGAGGCAGTCGTCAAGGAACCGGCAGGTCGCCGGGTCGGACGGATATCCACTCCCGAGCGGGCCATGCTCGTCTTCGAGCGCGCGAATCGCGCGGTCGCGGTGGACCTTCGCCACGATCGAAGCAACCGCGACCACCGTCAGGAGGCCGTCGGCGTGGTGGTTCGCGACCACGGTGCAGGGAAAGCCCAGCTGACCGCCGACCGTCGCCGCGTACCGCCCCTCGCGAACGTCACAGGCATCGAGGTGAGCGATGGCGACCCGGTGCCCGGACGCCGCGAGCCTGCGTATCGCCTCCGCATGGGCGCCGGCCACGATCGCGTTCATGGTCGAGCATGCCCTCGCAGCGTCGATCGCGTCCGCCGGCACCTCGACGACCGCGAACGGGAGCGATCCTTCGATCTCGGCGCAGAGCTTCTCCCGGCGCCGCGGCGCGAGCGCCTTCGAGTCCCGCTCCCCCAGGGCGGCGACCGCGTCCCAGCTGTGCGCCGCGACCGCCGCGACCACGAGCGGGCCGAGGACGGCCCCTTTTCCGGCCTCGTCGACGCCCGCGATCATATCAGGGGTTCAGAGCAGATCGCGCAGGGTGCGCATTTCGAGCAGGAGGGAGGGGTCGTGCTTGACGAGTTCGGTCACGATCCCGAGGACCGAGAACTTCGCAAGGTCGATCCGCGATATGGAGTGGACGAGCCGGTTGAGCTTCTCGTCCGAGAGGGTGACGAAGTACTCCTTGACCCTGTAGTTGCGCTCGAGCGACTTTCCGAGCTTCGACTCCCGCCACCCGCGGTCGTACGCCATCAGCGCGTTCGCCGAGACGTCCCCGGCCGAGATCGCGTCCGCCGCCGTCCGGCCCGCGAGCCGGCCCGTGAACATCGCGTTGTAGATCCCGCCGCCGGTGATCGGGTCCGAGACTCGCGCCGCGTCCCCGATGATCATCAGGCCGTCCGCGACGGTCCGCTCGAGCGGTCGGCAGACCGGGACGCCGCCCATGATAAACTCGACCACGCGGCCGTCCGGGAAGTGGGACTTGACGAACCGGTTCAGGTAGTCGAGCGGCCGGCGGCCATCGCGGCACTTCCTTCCGCTGATCCCGATCCCGACGTTCGCGGTCCGCTCTCCCTTGGGAAAGACCCAGACGTACCCCTCGGGCGCGACCTCGTTGCCGAGGTAGAAGACGGTCGCGGCCGGGTCGATATCGATCCCGGTCATCAGGTACTGGACGCAGGTCTCGATCTCAGCGAGCGGCACGGTCGTGTCGATCCCCGCCCATCGCGCGAACTTGGACTCGACCCCGTCAGCCGCGACCGTGACGCGGGCCCGGACGTCCTCAATGACGCCGTTCACCTCGATCCGCGCGCCGGCGACGGCGCCGTTCTCCATGATCGGGGCGACGGCCCGCGTCTTGACCTGGACGTCCGCACCGGCGTCGGCAGCCTGCATCACGAGCTCGCGGTCGAACCGCTTCCGGTCGAGCACGTACCCGACCTCGCTCCCGGCCATGGAGGGTTCGAGGGACATCCGGTATTCGTCGGGCGCGACGAGAACGGCGTGGTCGATCTCGGCCGAGATCCACGCCGGGTCCGGGCCCATGAACTCCTCCAGCAGGTCGCGGCCGACGCCCTCGGCGCACCGGACCGGCACGCCGATCGCAGGCCGCTTCTCGATGAGGCCGACGCGCAAACCGCGCTCCGCCGCCTCCCTCGCGGCAAGGGCCCCGCCGGGGCCGCCGCCGACGACGAGGACGTCGTACTCAGGTTTCATCCGCGACCTCCAGGGCTCCGAGCGGACAGGCGCGGACACAGACGCCGCAGCCGGTACAATCCCCCTCGACTGAAAGATAGGCGTCGATCAACTCGAGCGCACCCTGCGGGCAGACCGAGACACAGCAACCGCAGTATCCACAGACGTCCCTCCTGATCACGAGCATGCCATCAACATTAACCGCGCGGCCCAAAAAGGGTTCTGTCTGCCAAGGCCCCGCGGGTCAGTCGCGTGGAATCTCAAAGGTCCCGTAGCACCCGCCGCCGCCGGGATGGAGAACGACCCGGCCCGCGCGGAGAGCGTCGATCGCCCGGGCCACGCCCGGGTCCACGGCGGCGATCTCGCTCTCGGGGAGGTCGACCAGGACCGCGATCTCCGTCGAGAAGGCCGCGAGCAGGGCCTCATGAGCCCGGCGGACCGCCTTCGCCGTCGGCGACGCGAGCCCGAGGACCTCGGCGATCACCTGGGCGAGCGGGATCAGGTGGAGGTACGGCGGGCGGGGGCGTGGATCGCCGTCGGAGAGCACGCGGGCCCGGTCGCGGACGCCCATCTTCAGGGGCGACCCGTCCTCGGGGCAGCGCCATCCGTGCTTCTCGGCCTCGGCAAGCGGGAAGTGGTGGAAACAGCGGATGCAGGCCGTCTCGTTGTACTTCCCCTCCTCGGGAAAGAGCCCGACGTTCATCACGACCCGGCCGCGCTTCAGGGCGCCGAGCACGCCTGCCGGTGTGGGCCGGTCGACGCCGAGGCGCGTGAACTCGCGCCCTATCCGGTGGAGCTCAGGCGAGTGGGCGTCCGATGCCGAGATGAACGGGACATCGTAGAGCTCGGTGATGCCGGCGCCATACGACGAGTCAGCCGAGAGGCCGAGCTCGAGGAAGTCGATCGGCTCGTCGCCGTAACAGGCCGCGATGCTGCCGAAGGCCGCGTAGATCCCGGTCCACGGGGTGAACGCGTGGGACGGCCCGGCAAGCCCGCCGGCCTCATGGGCCGCGCGCACCACGTCGCCGCCGGAGAGGCGCACGTGCGGTCTTCCCTCCGATCCGAGACTGTTGCCGTGCGGGGCGATCAGGTCCCCGAAGGCCTCGACCGCGTCGAAGTCGGGAAAAAAGGCCAGGTGATGGACACGTTTCTCGGCCTGGACCTCGACCGTCGGCACGACCACGATCCCGAGGTCGTTCTCGAGGTGGGGCCGCCAGGCCTTCTGCCACTCCGGGTGGAGCGCGTCCCCGGTCCCAATCGCGCCGATCCCCTTCTGCGCCGAGGCAGCGAGCAGCCCCTCAGGGGTCATGCGGCGGCTGACGCCGTGGGCAAAGGGAGAGTGGAGGTGGAGGTCGCAGTTGAGGTCCATCCTCACCCGATGTACGAGAGCTCGTCGTTCTGCCGGACCCGCTCGAACTCGCGGACCTGCTCGAGCGCCTGCTCCATGTCCTCGGCCCGGCCCTGGAGCCGGTCGTGGCTCACGCCGATATCGGTCAGGCGGCAGAATACCCGGAGCACGGCGGCGGCCGACTTGGGGTCGACCAGGTAGCCAGAGGTCTCGCCCATCAGGCAGACCCCCTCCAGGCCCCGCCGGGCCCCGAGGCCGATGATCAGGCCGGCGGCCCCGACGATCCCGCTTCCGGCCTCGTCGCCCTCAAAGGTTCCGCCGGCCTCTTCCACCGCCGGCCGGAGGTGGGCGTGGGTCACGGTGGAGAGGACACGGGGCTCGTCCACGAGGTGGCCGACGCCGTAGCCGCCGAGCGTGAAGATGCGCTGCACGCCGAACCGCTCAGCGCAGTCGAGGTAGCGGTCCGCGAGAACGTAGTGCCCCTCAGGCGAGACACTCTGGCAGTCCCCGACGAGAAAGAGGTACGTCGTGGTCGGCGAACGGTATCGCCAGATCTCGTTGTTGACCAGGCGGCAGGTGCCGTCGGGGCGGTTCACCACCTGCGGCGGAAAATGGACCGAGTGGATCTCGGCGACCTTCTCGGCGTCGATCTCGTGGAGCACGTGGTCGACCACGACCTTGCCGACCTGGCCGATCCCCGGAAGTCCCCCGACGAGAACCGTGGGTCCCCCGGGCACATCGTCGGAAAAATACGTGATCTCGACCGGTTCCATTCAGCTCACCATTCTCCGGTAGCGGCCGTACCGGTCCTCGGGCGAGAACCGGGGCGGATGAGCCGACGCCGTGGACCTGCCGCAGGCAGGGCACCGTTCGGCGAGCGTGTACGTGCCGTCGGTCCCGCAGCGCCGCATCCGGCCCTTCATGCGCCTTTGCCGGGCTTCTGCTTGCGCGTGAACTTCGCTTCGCCGCCAGCCCGCTCCATCACGCCCACGGCAGCCTCTGCGGCCCGCTCGATCGCCTTCTGGGCCAGTTTGTAGTCGGGGGCCGTGACCTTGATCCCGTACTTCGGCGCGCCAACGTAGTACAGGTCGATCTCGACCCCGTCGATCTTCGGCTCGGCGGCGCGGAGCGCCCGCCGGATCACGTTGACACCGTCGGGCTTGGGCGAGGAGAGCGTGAGCACGCCCGTCACGGTCACCCGGGGGATCTTGACGTTCTCTTTTCCGACCGCTATCACGGCCTCGAGGGCGTTCTCGGGGAGGGCGATCCGCGAGCGGAAGCCCTCCTCGTCGACAACGATGTCCTCGAACGCCTCGTACAGCAGGGCATATTCCTGGTACAGGGCCGAGGTGATCTCCTCCGCGGGCACGCCCGAAGCGGTCGCCGCAAAGCCGATCCACATCCGGCCCTTCTGCTCGTTCTTCCACTCGCGGATCTTCTCGGACCGCTGGTGCTCGTTGACGTCCTTCTTCGAAAGGTCGATGTGGCCCCGGCCCGGGTCGACATGGAGGACCTTACAGACGATCTTCTGCCCCTCCGAGATGTGGTCGCGGATGTACTTGATCCACCCGGTCGCGATCTCGGAGATCGGGATGAGGCCCTCGCGCTCCCCGTACTCGTCGAGGTGCACGAAGGCGACGAAGTCCTTGACCTGCGTCACCGTGCAGACGACCAGTTCGCCCTCGTCGGGCCACGACGACTCGTTCATGACGTCACTCAAGGGCGGCCAGGATCTCCGCCCGAATCTCGGCGCTGCCGCCGCGGGGCTCCGCGAGCACGCGCCCGCAGACCACACAGGTCACCGTGGTGCTCGCCTTCTCGAAGACGACCTGTTCGTTTTCACAGTCCGGGCACTTGACCCGGAGGAACTTGGACCGGTTTTCGCGGTATAGACGTACCATTATTCTTTCACTCCGTCAGTTCGAACTTGGCGATGCGGAACCCGGGTCGCAGGTGCGCCTTGTGACAGGTTATGCACCGGTACCGGACGTTGATCCGCTTGGTCGGTTTGTCGCCTCCCGGCACCTTGGAGAACTTCCCCATGTTGCCGACACCGCCTCTGCGCGCTTTCTGTCTGTCGATCCAGTGGAGACCCGTGGTCTTGCCGCGTTTCACGCGCTCGACCTCGTGTTCCTGATGGGTGAGACAGAACGGACAGTAGGTCCTGAACTTACTTGGCATCTTCATAATACGCCCTCATAACTGCTTGGGAAAACAGCATCATCATTTGCCCGGCAATATACTTAATATTATGTTACGTTCCCGCAGAACCGCCGCGTTTTCGGGAGGCAGGGTCACCACGTCCTCGGCCTCGAGGGCGTAGGTCCGGCCGTCGAAGCCGAGAAACGGCTCCACCGGCGAGAGGACGCGCGCGAGATCGAGCGGGGCGGCGGCCGTCCCGGGATACAGGTCCATCGCAGCCGCTGCAATCGCGCATTCGGCCGTGATCGGGTTGTCGCCGGCCGCCCCCGTGGGGAGAACGCCGCCGATCAGGGCCCGTCGATAGCGGTCGACGGCCCCCTGGACATCGTCGTAGAGGGCCTGCTCGGCCGGAAGCATCCTCTTCTGGTGCTCGCGATCGAGGGACCGGCCCTCGGCCCGGAGGAGGGCGAGCAGCAGGATCTTCTGCGAGCGCATCCGCACCAGGTCCTCGAGGTGCTGCTGGAGGGCATCGATCCGCTCCGTCGCAGTCCGGATAGGCTCGGTCATCGGGTCCGTGCAGACCGAGAAGACCTGGCGGAGAGCCCCGATCTCCTCGCCCGCCCGGACAAAGAGGTCGGGCGGAAGCGCGGTCAGACTTCCGACCGCGTCCCGCTCACCGGCCACCACGAGCTGGAGCCCGTCCAGTACGGCCGAGTGATCGCCCGACTCGCTCACGGGGCATCGCCCCCGATCTCGGCCATGCCCCGGCCGCAGAGGTAGACCGCGGCCGCCTCGGGCACCCGGGCCGGACCGGGCGAGAGGGGAAGGTCCGTGCCGAGGAGGGAGACCGTGCAGGCCCGCGCGACTTCGACCGGCACCTCGCGTTCGCCGAAGACGACCGCGTCCACGAGCGGGTCAAACGCCTCGAGCTCGCCCGGCTCGAGGGTCATGACGCGCAGGCCGCTCCCGCCGTGGAGGGACCCCGGCGCCCGGATCAGGCGCTTGATGTCGGTGGTCACGGGCTCGTCCGCCTGGACGCCAGTCTCCCTGAGCCGGGCCCGCCACGCCTCGTTCTCAGGGGACAGGAGGGCCCTGAGGACTTTCCGATCCGCCGTGTCCGTCGCCGTCGCGAGGACGTCACGCCGCTGCCAGACCCGGCGCGCCAGGCCCTTTCCGATCGAGGGGACAGCCTCGAGGTGAGCGAGGGCCTCGAGCTCGCCGAGTGACGAGAGCCAGGCCAGGTAGCCCGCGAGGGCGCGCCGCTGGCGCCCAGGCCAGCCGCTGGCAGGGTTGACTGCCGGCCGGAGGAGGAGGGCCGGGTCGAGCCCGATCCCGCAGACGTAGTTGATCAGTTCCCGCCGCTCTGCGCTCGAGAACTGCCGGACGGACAGGGCCTTCACATGGATATGGTATCCTCTCCCACCAGAAAAGACCACCTGGAGATCGCGTTCGGCAAAGCCGAGCTCGCCCGTCAGCAGGTCGAGCAGCTTCCGCGTCTCCTCCTTCACACGGGCGAGCATCACCGGGTACGGAGGAAACGGAGGCCGGAGCATGTGATCCGCGTCCAGGTCGAAGATCAGGTCTGCGCCAGCCCAGCCCTTTGCGCCCATGGTTGGCGCGGCGGGATCGTCGTAGTAGGCCGTCGAGAAGAACGCGTGCGCCGGGGCCATCGTCCGCAGGTAGTCGACGAGCTCGTCCCGCGTCCCGAACCCGACGTGCCGGCGCATGCGCGGGTCGCGGCTCGAGAAGAAGAGAAAGCCCCACTCGCGCTGCGGCAGTGCCCCCGGGGCAGGCACCTGCGCCGAGGCGTAGTAGGAGCCGAACCGCTGCCGGAGGAACTCGACCGTGGCCGGACGCATCAGCTGACCCGCTGAAGCATATACGGCCCATCCCTGATATAGCCCTGCCGCCGGTAGTACGGCCGCACCCCGACGCCGCTCATGATGGCGACGGTGCCGTACCCGGCCTCCGCCGCCTGGCGTCCGGCCTCGGCGAGGAGCTCGCGCCCGAAGGAGCGGTGCTGCCACTCTCCGCCCCCGGCCCCGGCGCCGAGCCGGACCTGCGCGCCGTAGACGTGGAGCTCGCGGACGAGCGCGGCCCCCTCGAGCTCGGGCCGCCAGGGCGCGCCGGGGAGACGGAGGCGCAGGAAGCCGATCAGGGCGTCGCCTGTTGTCGCCTGGATGAAGCGTTCCTCGCCGCCGCAGCAGTCATAGGCCAGGGTCGAGACAACGGGGGGCGCATCGACGTGATCGCACCGCCCGATCTCGCGGCAGCGGATGCACCGGCACCGCCCGCCGTTCGCGCGGAGCCGTTCGGCCGCGAGCTGCCGGAAGTTGCCGTGAACCGAGCCGGCCACGATCAGTTTCGCGGGGATGTCGCGCTGAACCCGCTGGAGCCGGACGTACTCGGGAAGGCCCGCCTTGACCTCGGCGAGGAGGTCGACGAGCGTCTCCTCGTCGAACGGTTCATACTCGCCCCGGCGGTAGAGGGCCTCGAGCTCGGCCCCGGGCGTCACGAGGGTGGGGTAGAGCTTGAGGAAGTCGGGGCGGAAGCGCGGGTCGTCGAAGAGCTGGCGATAGACCGCCCGGTCGAGCTCGAGCGGGGAGCCGGGCAGGTTGGGCATCATGTGGAACCCGACCTTGAGCCCGGCGTCGCGGAGCTCGGTGTTCGCCCTGACCGTCTCGGCGACCGTGTGCCCACGGCGGATAAAGGCGAGCACCTCGTCCGAAAGGTGCTGGGCGCCGAGCTCGACCTTGGTCACGCCCAGGTCAAGCATCCGGTCGATCTCGGTCCGGGTGCAGCAGTCGGGGCGGGTCTCGAATGTCATGGCGATGCACCGGACCGACGCGGTCTCGTTCCGGGCAGCCTCCATCGCCGGGTCGGCCCCGTCCATGACCGCGCCGGTTCCGCGGTCGTTCATGGCCGCGAGGCACCGGCCGACGAACCAGGCCTGGTACTCCGGGGTCCGGGCCGTGATGGTCCCGCCCATCACGATCAGCTCGGCCTTGTCCACGTGGTGACCGAGGAGAACGTAATGGCCGAGGCGTGCCTCGACCTGGCCGTACGGGTCGTAATCGTGCTCTCGCGCCCGCCGCGCGGCCGGCTCCTCGCCCGTGTACGACTGCGGCGAGCCGAACGGGTGGTCGGGGCCGCCGGGGCAGGGGAGGCAGCGGCCGTGGGGGCAGGGCGCCGGAGAGGTCATGACCGCGACCGGCGCAACTCCCGAGAGGGTCCGGGTCGGCTTGACAAGCAGCCGGCCTCTCGCGGCCGGATAGTCTTCGGGCGTGGCCGCTGCGAGGATGTCGGAGTTGCGCGGCACGGCCGAGAGGCCGAACTCGCGGGCTGCACGGCGCTTGAGGGTCTGGACGTCCGTGCGGGTATCTCGAGCGATCCGGGAGGCGAGCTCCCGCAAAAGAGTGGGGTCCTCCATTACCTAGTGTTCGACCGCGACCGATTTAAGCCCGGGCTCCGCGGGCATGTCGAAGACCTGGCGCCGCTGGTCCCCCCGCATGCGGTCCACGATCTCCTCACCCAGGACCAGGAGCGCCTCTTTATGGGATTTTTTGTTCTTGTGGATATGCACAGGCGAAACCTCGAGGCCGACGTACCGGGATGTCTCTATCGACTCTCCCGTGGTAGTCTCGTAGAACTTCTTGATATGCACCATCAGCATATGCAGATGAAGCAACTCCTCTTTTTGCACCGTGCCACCTCTCAACGATGAGTAGTATTTTCTCATTCAGAGAAATAATTATGGGTGGTATTTATATTAGCAGCTGAACGTGCCCGGGGCTGCCTCCTCGGGCTTGCAGTCGGGGACGCCCTGGGGGCCCCGTACGAGGGCGGCGGTCGCCCCGAGCGCTGGTGCCGGCGGATGGAACCCGACGGCCGGTTCCTGCGGGCGGCCGGGGCCGTGACGGACGACACCCTCCAGGCAATTGCGGTCGCCGAGTCGCTGGTCACGTGCCGCGGGTTCTCGGGCCCCGACCTCGCGGTCCGGTTTCTCGCCGGGTTTCGGGCGCACCCCGAGTATTACGGCCCGACCTCGACCCGGGTCTTCTCCCTGGTCGAGGCGGGCGTGGCCCCCGAGACGGCCGCTCGGCTCGTCCACGAGGAGAGCGGAACGAGCCGGACGAACGGCCCGGTCATGCGCGGGCCGCCGATCGGTGTCGTGTACGCGGGCCGGGTTGTCGAGGAGGTCTCCATGGCCGCGGCCCGTCTCACGCACTACGACCCGGTGGCCGGTGCGGCGTCGGGGTTCGTGAACCGGGTGGCGAGTGAACTCTGCCGCGGGAGGGACCGGGAGACCGCGTACCTCGCGGCCGTGGCGGACTGCCGGGAGCCTGAGACGCTCGCCGTGCTCGGCGCATGGCGGACCCGTCCGCCAGTCCCATCCCTCGATGCGCTCGGGCTCGCTCACGCCGCCGTGACGGTCTTCATGACCACGACATCCTTTGCAGGAGCGGTCGAGGCGGCCGTGAACATGGGCGGCGACAGCGACACTCTCGGGGCCGTCGCGGGAGCGCTGGCAGGAGCCGCGTACGGGGCCGGGTCGATCCCCCGAAAATGGCTCGTCCCCCTCGAACTCAAGGGGCGGCTCGTCGCGCTCGCCGACGGGCTCTCCCGGATCGCCCGCTAGCTGACCGGGCGGAGCTCGACGAGCTTCAGGCCCCGGCCCTTCTCACACGGGGTGGGCGGATTGCCGAGCACCTCGCCGACGAGGTACCGATCGCCCTCGACGATCCCGTCGGGGCGGCAGAGGTCGTACGCCTTGCACTCGGTCCGCGTGCAGGTGCACTCAAAGAGGATGCGCGAGTTGACGATCGCCATGTCCGCCCCGATCAGGGCGACCACGGGCGACTCGACGCACTCGACAGCGGTGGCTCCGTCCAGGTGGACCGGGCAGTCGTGCCGGGTGCTCCGGACCGACAGGATGCGGTACTTGCGTCCAACCCGGAGGTTGTTGCAGGCCTTCCGGACCTTGCATTTGTCGCAGGCGGCGAGCGCCCCCTGGTATACGAATTCGAGCCCGGGCCGGGCCAGGGTCGTTCCGATCAGGGTGATCTTGGATCTCTCTCCAACCATAGCGCACCTACTCCTCGTAAAGCATCCGGATAAGAGCGTGGGCGGACTCGTCCGTCAGCCCGCCGTCAAGTATTGTAAAGCGCTCGGGGCGGATAGTCTTTGCCATCTTGAGCGCTTCGACCGCGACCTCGTCGTCGACCCCGAGCTCGGCCGGCGTGGTCGGGGCCCCGATCTGGCGGAGGGCCGTTCGGATGGAGCGCCAGTCCCCGCCGTGGAGGTACATGCAGACGATCGTCCCGACGCCGCAGGCCTCGCCGTGGAGGGCCCGGCCCGGCGCGAGCCGGTCGAGCGCGTGGGCGAACTTGTGCTCGCCGCCCGAGCCAGGGCGGGACGAGCCCGCGATCGCCATCGCGACCCCCGACGAGACGAGCGCCTTGATCACCATCCAGGCCGAGGCCTCCTGGTGCGGCCGGATCGCGTCCGCGTTCCTCATCAGGATCTCGGCCGTCACCAGGGCGAGCGTGGCCGCGTACTCGCTGACCGGTTCCGAGCGGAGCCGGTGCGAGAGCTGCCAGTCGAGGACCGCGGTGGAGTTCGCCAGGATGTCGGCGCAGCCGGCGGCGAGTAGCCGGTGCGGGGCGGCGGCGATCAGGCCAGTGTCGGCCACGACCGCGATCGGAGGATGGGCGAGGAGCGAGACCGCCCCCCCGGGCTCGGCGATGGAAGCGCGGGCCGACGCGATCCCGTCGTGGGACGCGGCGGTCGGGACCGAGATGAACTGCCGGTCGATGTTGTAGCTCGCGATCTTAGCGGTATCGATCACCCGGCCCCCGCCGACCGCGACCAGGAGATCGGCGCCGGCGGCCCGTGCCGCCGCCTCGGTCCGCCGGCACTCCTCGGACGTGCAGCCCTCGACCAGGTGGACAGCGACTTCGTAGTCCGGCTCCAGAAGCTCCCGCGCCCGGGTCCCGGCGACCGCCATCGTGGTCCGGCCCGAGACGAGCAGGAGCCTTCGTCCGAACCCGAGATCGGCGCAGACGGCGGGCAGCTGCTCGAGCACGCGGTGGCCGATCACCACGTCGCGGGGAAGCTGCATCCACTTCGATTTGTCGAAGCCCCCGTTTTTGAGTATGTTTATTTCGTCTGCGCTCATTACGATCATGAATGATCAGGGAGTTCATCTACAAATATTATATAGATCCAATCGAGGGTGGGGGGGCGTATACGCTCGTCGATACCCTGACCTACGCCCTCATCCTGATCGTCGCGGTCTTCCTGATCTACCGCTGGATGCAGCGGGCGGGACTCGCCTTCGACCGTCAGCTCCTCTTCGCGACCCTGCCGTGGGTCGTCTTCGGCGGGCTCGCCCGCGTGGTCGAGGACGCGGGCATGCTCGCGGCGCCCTGGCGGTATCTCCTGATCACGCCACTGATCTTCTTCGTGATCTTCTTCTACGCAGTGGTCGTGCTCTACCTCTGCCACCGCCTGCTCGGCGAACGCGGGGTCCGGGTCTATGGCATGGTCGGCCTGGTCTCGGCCGCGGTCGCTCTCGTGCTGCTCCTCTGGCACGGCGCGACTGTGACCCGGCTCGCTTTCGAGGTTCCGGCCGTCATCATGGGCCTCGCGGCGGTGACGAGCCTGGCGCTCTGGGCACTGCTCCGCCACGGGTTCGGCTGGGAGTACGCATCCGACCGCATCTACCAGGTGCTGATCGCCGGGCACATGCTCGACGCGTCGGCCACCTCGTACGGGATCGACCTCCATCCGCTCGGCTATGTCGAGCAGCACGTGGTCGGCTCGTCCCTGATCGCGGCGACCGGGACGGGCTTTGCGATGTTCCCGCTCAAGCTCCTGGTCCTGATCCCGGGGATCTACATCCTCGAACTCTACCGCCGCGAGGAGTCGGCCACCTCGTTCTGGCACCTGATCGTGCTCGCCATGATCGTCGTCGGACTCGCACCCGGCGTGCGCGACATGATGCGGATGATGCTCTATGTTTGACGGACGACTCTCGCGGTCGACCCTCTTCGCGACGGTCCTCTTCGCGTTCGCCCTCGGCGGCGGGATACTCGCCGTCCGGCAGGACCCTGCCTTCGGCCAGGAGCTCCTGGCCGGCTTTCGAGACCAGGTCGCCGGCGAGATCCTCTCGGACCAGTCCTGGATCCTCTTCCTCAAGATCTTCCTGAACAACCTGGTCGCCTGTATCGCGCTCTTTGTCGGCGGCGCGACCTTCGGCGTCCTGCCTCTGCTGGTCCTCGCTTCGAACGGGCTCGTGATCGGCGGGATCCTCGAGACGATCCGCGGAGATCAGGGGACTCAGTTCGTCCTGGCCGCGATCCTGCCCCACGGCGTGCTCGAGATACCGGCCTTTCTCGTCTCGGCCGGGCTCGGGCTCCTGCTCGCCGAGGCCCTCGGCCGCGAGCTCCTCCAGGGGGAGGGAGACGCGGCGGACGAGGCTCTCAGGCACGGACGGCTCTTCGTCCGATACGTGGTGCCGTTCGTCGCTGTTGCGGCCGCCATCGAGGCGTTTATTACGCCGCATATCATACAATTGATGTCATAGAGGTTCGTTTCTGATGGACGACGACACGGGGGCCCTGCCGGCCCGGACCGACTTCTCCGAGTGGTACAACGAGATCCTCTGGCGGGCCGAGATCATGGACGTCCGCTACCCGGTCAAGGGACTCTACGTCTGGTACCCGTTCGGGTTCGGGATCCGGAAACGGACCTACGGGCTCCTCCGCGAACTCCTCGACCGCGACCACGAGGAGACGCTCTTCCCCCTCCTGATCCCCGAGCAGGAGTTCATGAAGGAAGCCGAGCACATCAAGGGCTTCGAGGACGAGGTCTACTGGGTCACACATGGCGGGCTCTCGCCGCTCGACGTGAAGCTGGCGCTCCGACCGACAAGCGAGACCGCGATCTACCCGATGTACGCACTCTGGGTCCGGTCGCACGCGGACCTGCCGATCAAGCTCTATCAGATCGTCAACACCTTCCGGTACGAGACCAAGCACACGCGCCCCCTGATCCGCCTGCGCGAGATCACCTCGTTCAAGGAGGCGCACACGGCCCACGCAACCTGGGAGGAGGCCGCGGCCCAGGTCGAGGACGCGGTCGCCCGGTACCGCGAGTTCTACGACCGGCTCGGAATCCCCGTGCTCGTCTCGAAGCGCCCGGAGTGGGACAAGTTCCCCGGCGCAGACTACACGATCGCGGTCGACTGCGTGATGCCGGACGGGCGGACCCTCCAGATTGGGACGGTCCACCACCTCGGCGACCACTTCTCGAAGACCTTCGCGATCACGTACGAGGACCGGGACGGCGAGCAACGGCTGGTCCACCAGACCTGCTACGGGATCTCGGAGCGGTGCATCGCGGCCCTGATCAGCGTCCACGGCGACGACCGCGGACTGGTGCTGCCGCCTGAGGTCGCCCCGATCCAGGCGGTCGTAGTCCCGATCATCGTGGGCAAGCGCGGCGACGAGGTGCTCGCCGCGGCCCGGCGCCTGGCGGACGAGCTCTCGGCGAGCGGCCTCCGGGTCAAACTCGACGACCGCGATCTGCGGCCCGGCGCGAAGTTCTATCACTGGGAGATGCGGGGCGTACCGGTCCGGCTCGAGCTCGGTCCGCGCGACCTCGACGGGGGCGTCGCCACGGCCGTGCTGCGGACGGGCGGACCCAAGACCACGGTCCCGCTCGCAACGGCCGCCGACGGCGTGCGCGACCTCCTCGCGTCGGCCACCCTGATCATAAAGGAGAAGGCCGCGGACCACCTCGCCGGGCAGGTCCGGACCGCCTCATCCATGCCCGAGCTCGCCGTGGCGCTCGACTGCGGGGTCGCAGTCGTGAACTGGTGCGGTGAGCAGGCCTGCGCGGACCGGGTCGAAGAGGAGACCGGCGGCGCCGTCCTCGGCGTCGAAGTCCGTTCAGACCTCGTCGCATCCGGCGAGGGGACCTGCGTCGCCTGCGGGCGCGCCGGCAGGACCGCGCTGATCGGGCGGAGTTACTGATCCTATTCGTTCCGGGCGTTACCGACGCCCGGTCAATCATTTAAGCGGCCGGAGCCAACGTAATCAGCGTGACGACCGCGATCCTGGGGGGCGGCCTGACCGGCTGTACCATCGCCCGTCTGCTCGCCGAGAAAGGCGAGGAGGTCGTGGTGCTCGAGGCCGCGACCGACTACGGCGGCCTCTGCCGATCGGTCACGGCGGACGGGTTCACCTTCGACCTCGGCGGCTCGCATATCATCTTCTCGCGCGACGAAGAGGTGCTCGCCTGGATGCGCGGGGTGCTCGGGCCGAACCGCGTCGAACGGCACCGCGAGACGAAGTGCTTCTACCGGGGACGGTACGTGCAGTACCCGTTCGAGAACGGCCTCGCCGACCTCCCTCCCGAAGACCGGTTCCGCTGCATCGACGGGTTCGTCCGGGCCGTGATCGCCGCCGAACTCGAAGCGGAGCGCGGCAAACCGACCCCGGCCCGCTCCTTCCTCGACTGGATCTACCGGACCTTCGGCGACGGGATCGCGGACTGCTACATGGTCCCGTACAACCAGAAGATCTGGAAGTACCCCCTCGACGAGATGTCGGCCCACTGGGTCGACGGGCGCGTGCCGCGCCCGCCGCTCGCGGACGTGCTCCGGTCGGCCTGCGGGCTCGCCACCGAGGGGTACACGCACCAGGCCGTCTTCTCGTACCCGGCCGAGGGTGGGATCGAGGCCCTGGTCCGCGCGATCGCGGTCCCCATCGAGGACCGGATCCGCTGTGGTTTCTGCGTCCGGTCGGTCCGGCGCGACGGGGACCGGTTCCTGGTCTCCGACGGGGAGCAGACCATTTCTGCCGACCGCTGCATATCCACCATACCGCTCCAGGCGCTCGTCCCGGCCCTCGATGATGTGCCGCCGGAGGTTGCCGGGGCGCTGGGGCGGCTGGTGTACAACGGCGTCGCCTGCGTCTTCGTCGGCGTCCGCGGCCCCGTTCCGCCGTATTCATGGGTCTACCTCCCCGAGCCCGGGCTCGGGTACGCAAACCGGATCTCGTTTCCGTCGAACTACAGCACGGGGACGGCCCCGGCAGGGTGCGGCTCGATCCTCGCCGAGTGCACATACCGGCCCGGGGACCCGGTGGCGGCCATGGACGACCCGTCTCTTGTCGAACACGTCCTCGACCGGCTCGAGGCGATGGGCGTCCTTCGCAGAGAGAACGTCGTCTTCACCGGGATCGTCCGCCAGCCCTTCGGCTACGTGGTCTACGACCTCGCGTACCAGGAGTCAGTCGAGGCCGTCAGAAAGTTCGTCGCCGCCCGCGGGATCGACCTCGTCGGCCGGTTCGCCGAGTTCGAGTACCTGAACATGGACGGGTGCATCCGGCATGCGCTCGACTACGTGCGGGGGCCCGGGCCGTGCGCGTGAGTTTCTACGTCGAGGACCAGCTCTTCTTCCGGTTCATCGGGTGCGCGACTGCCGCCCGCACGCTCTACCGGGCCCTCGAGAGAGAGGACGGCCTCGAACTCGCGTGGAAGCGCGGGACGGCCGACGCGGACCTCGTCCATTACCACACCTTCGGACCGCTCGCGCTGCACAACCGTCGCTCCTCGCGCGGCGTCTCGGTCCTGACTGCCCACTCGACACCCAGGATCAACCAGGGGAACATCGCGTTCGCCCGTCGGATCAACCGGCTCTACCCGTCGATCTACGCGGGTTTCGACCACATCGTCACGGTCTCGGAGCCGTGCCACCGCGAGGTGATCGCGATGGTCCCCGACACGCCGGTCACGCTGATCCCGAACGGGGTCGACCGCGAGCAGTTCCGGCCCGACCCCGAGCTCGGGGCCGCCTTCCGGGAGCACTACGGGATCGGCGCGGAGGAGCGGGTGGTCCTCTCGGTCGCGCAGATGACCCCGCGAAAAGGTATCTACGACTTCTTCGCGCTGGCGGCCCGCCACCCCGACATCCGCTTCGTCTGGGTCGGCGGTCTGCCGTACAGCGTCCTCTCCCAGGACTACGCCCGGATCACCGCTCTGCGCGAACGGGCCGGGCCGAACGTGCTCTTCACGGGGTACGTGGATCGGATCGACGCGCCGTATGCGGCCGCAGACGCCTTCTTCATGGGCTCTCACGCCGAGACCTTCGGCCTCGTGATCCTGGAGGCCCTCTCCGCAGGATTGCCTGTGATCGCCCGGTCCATCCCCGAGTTTCGCGAGATCTTCGGCTCCTCGATCCTCTATTTCTCGACGATCGACGAGGCGAGTGCGATCCTCGGTGACGACGCCGCCCTCGCCTCGTGCCGGACCGGGGCCCGCGCGTCGACGGTCCCCTTCGATATCCGCAAGATCGCGACGCGGCACGCCGCGCTCTATCGCTCTCTCGCCGGATGATCGACAGCGTTTTTCCCCGCCAGTTTCAAAAGAAAGGATGATGCGTTGGTGGCGGTCCTCGGACCTCGTTCTGGCAGCCGTTCTGATCACCTTATCGGGGGCAATCTACACGACGCAGCTGACGATCTTCCGCGACCCGCGGAATACCGAGTTCTACCTGCTGCAGGACTTCGCGTTCCTCCCGATCTCGGTGCTGGTCGTGACCCTCGTGCTTGAACGGCTGCTCGAACTTCGGGACTATCGTCAGCGCCTCGAGAAACTCCGGATGCTCATCGGGACCTTCTTCTCCTGGATCGGGTATCACCTGCTGAATCGCCTGGCCCTGATGGACAGGAGCCTGGCCGAGTACGCCCCCGAACTGCTCGCCCAGCCCGACTGGACCGACGACGACTTCACCCGGCTCCGCGCAACCCTCGTCGACAGGCGCTTCGAGCTCCGGGTAACGCCCGATGATCTCACCACGCTCAGGCCGTTCTTGCACGAACGGGCCGAGTTCATGATCCGGCTCCTCGAGAACCCGATGGTCCTGGAGCACGAGTCCTTCACCGAACTCCTCCGGGCCGTCTTCCACCTGATCGAGGAGCTCGAGTTCCGCTCGGGGTTCGACGACCTGCCGCCGAGCGATCTTGCCCACCTGACGAACGACTGTGATCGGATCTACCGCCTGCTGGTGATCGAATGGCTCGACCATCTCTGCTACCTGAGGAAACACTACCCATACCTCTACTCGCTCGCGATCCGGGTGAACCCGTTCAATCCCATGGCCACTCCGGTTGTCGGTCCAGCAGTATAGAATTCGTTTAAGTCGCTGAACGTTCCATTCGCTCCTGCGCGAAGGGAAACCCATGCTGAAACCAACAATCGAAGCTGCCCTGAACCGGCAGATGAACCGGGAGCTCTACTCCTCCTACCTGTACCTTGCGATGTCGGCCTTTTACGATGCTTCCACCCTGCCGGGGTTCGGTACGTGGTTGCGAGTCCAGGCAAAAGAGGAGCTCGCTCACGCGATGAAATTCTACGACTACATCGGTGAAGCGGGCGGGCGGCCTGTCATGGACGCGATCGAGGCCCCCCCCGGGGACTGGGGCGGGCCGAAGGCCGCGTTCGCCGAAGTTCTCGCGCACGAGCAGGCCGTCACCGGCATGATCAACGACCTGATGGACCTCGCCATCTCGGAGAAGGACCACGCGACGGTCGCCTTCCTCCAGTGGTTCGTGACCGAGCAGGTCGAAGAAGAAAAAAATGCGGGCGATATCCTCGCTCAGATCGAGGCTCTCGGAGATGTCATCGGTCACCTCTTCTGGCTCGACCATCACCTGGGTAAGCGAGCCTGAGACCCCAATTTTTTCTATTCTCGAGGAACTGTCCTTGAGCAGATGTCAGGTCTTGGGCTTTTTCCTGAAGGACAAGACGTCACCGAGCGTGGTCGAGAGTCGTTGCTGCTCCTTCCTCTCCCGCACGATCGACTCCTCGGGCGCGTCGAGGAGCCGGATGCCGAGGACCTTCTCGATCCTGAGGCGCACTTCGTCCTCGGGCACGAGCTCGCCCTTCTCGATCTTCTTGATGAGGAGCTCCCGCTCCTTGGTCGCGAGGGCCAGGTCCTTCGTCGTCATCCCCTTCTCGACACGCGCCGCCCGGATCCGCCCGCCGTAGTCATCGACAAGTTCGCCAACGAGCTGGTCGAAGAGGTCGCGCCGTCGATGAACGGGCGCGGCGCCGGGCCGCGCAGCAGGCGTGGACGGGCCGTACCGCCGCGTCCCCCCGCGGGACTCCTGCACCTCGGTCCCGTATCGTGCACAGGCCATGCAGACCTGGAGATCGGCCCCCTCGATACGGACCTTTTTTCCGGGTCCCGTCACCGTCGCGCCGCATAACTCGCACTGCATAGTCACTCGCAAACTTCTTTATAGTCATTACCCTATATACCTATGCGGCCTCCATGTCCGACAGCTTGAAGAATTTTCCCGAACCTCAGAAAGGCGAAGATCTCTATCGGTACCTTCTCGAGCGAGTGACAACGCTGGAGGACCGGAATTCCGAGATCAGGGAGCAGATCCGTCAGCTAGAGGCGGACAAACGGTACCTGGAGACTCAGAAGGTCAGGTACGAGCGCGAAGTGCGCAAGCTCAAGACCGAGATCGAGCAGATGAAGAGCCCGCCCCTCGTCATCGGAACTGTCACGGATGTGATCGACGCCTCCCGGGTGATCGTCCGGTCATCGGCCGGGCCCCGGTTTCTGGTCGGGCTCTCGCAGAATATCGAGGCCGATCAGATCAAGCCCGGAGCGCGATGCACGCTGAACCAGCAGTCGCTCGCCATCGTCGAGATCCTGCCCACGAACTTCGATGCCCAGATCTATGGGATGGAGGTCGTGGACGCGCCGACCGAGCGCTACGACGACATCGGTGGGCTCGACCAGCAGGTGCTCGAAATCCAGGAGTCGGTCGAGCTGCCGCTGAAGAAGCCGGAACTCTTCAAACGGATCGGGATCGAGCCGCCGAAGGCGGTCCTGCTCTTCGGCCCGCCCGGCACGGGCAAAACTCTGCTCGCAAAGGCAGTCGCGCACGAGACCGAGGCGCATTTCCTGCGCGTGGTCGGTTCCGAGCTGGTCCAGAAGTATATCGGCGAGGGGGCCCGCCTGGTCCGGGAACTCTTCGAACTTGCGAAGAAGCGGAGCCCGTCCATCATCTTCATCGACGAGATCGACGCGATCGGTGCCTCACGGAGCGAGTCGAACACCTCTGGCGACCGCGAGGTGCACCGGACGCTCATGCAGCTCCTGGCCGAGATGGACGGGTTCGAGAACAGGGGCGACGTCCGGATCATCGGGGCGACGAACCGGATCGACATCCTGGACAAGGCCCTGCTCCGGCCCGGGCGGTTCGACCGGATCATCGAGATCCCCCTCCCCGATGTCGAGGGACGGCTCTCGATTCTGAAAATCCACACGGGCGGCATGAACCTCGACGAGTCGGTGGACCTGCGTGAGATCGCACTCAAGACGGATGGACGGAACGGCGCGGACCTCCGGGCGATCACCATGGAGGCCGGCATGTTCGCGATCCGCTCGGAACACGAGCAGGTCACGCGGGAAGACCTGTTGAAGGCGATTGACAAGTTCTCAGGCGAGCTCGAACGCGGGACCGGCACGGGCACGGCCAGCGCGATGTTTGCCTGACGAGATTTCCTTTTTTCTGAGCAGCGGCGTCAGCAGCCGCGAGATGGATTCTTTCGTCCGGACGAGCCGACCCTGCGCCGCGTACCGCTCGGGAGTCATCTCGATACAGTCTTCGAGGTCCCGCTCGAAGGCCCGGCGTACCTCGTCGCAGACGACCCGGTCGAAGATGAACGCGTTGGTCTCGAAGTTCAGCTTGAACGAGCGCACATCCCAGTTCGCGGTCCCGACGGTGCATGCCTCGCCGTCGACCACGCAGGTCTTTGCGTGCAGGAAGCCCCGCTCGTAGATGGAGGCCCGGATCCCCGCATCGAGAAGGGAGCCGATGTAGCTGAGCGTTGTCCAGTAGACGAAGAGGTGGTCAGGTTTCGACGGGATCATGATACGGATGCGGACCCCCGAGACGGCCGCGACGCGCAGAGCGTCGAGGACCGAGTCGTCGGGGACGAAGTACGGCGTCGTGATATCGATTGTCCTGCGGGCCGACGCGATCAGCTTCAGGAAGCCTTCCTTGATCGTCAGCCGGGGCGTATCAGGGCCCGATGAGGCGACCTGGCAGACGACGGTCCCGGCACTCCGCGGCTCGGGGAAGAACCCGTTCTCGAGCCCGAGGGAGTCGTGCGCCGCGTAGTTCCAGTTCATCAGGAAGCGCGCCTGGAGCGACTGGACGGCATCGCCCTCGATCCGGAGAGGGGCGTCCCGCCAGGGGCCGAGAGGGCCTTTGCCGAGGTATTCGACCCCGATGTTGAAGCCCCGGAGAAACCCGACCTGCCCGTTGACCACCAGGATCTTCCGGTGGTTCCGGAAGTTGATCCGGAGGTTGACGAGCCAGAGCAGGCCTGGGAAGAACGGGACGGCCCTTCCGCCGGCCTCGGTGAGAGGCCGGAAGAAGTGCCGGCCGACGCCGGCACAGCCGACGGCATCGTAGACGAGCCGCTCGGCCACTCCCTCGCGTGCCTTCTCGACGAGCGCATCGATGAAGCTTCGGCCGAGCTCGTCATTTCGGATGATGTAGTACTCGGCGTGGACGTGGTGGCGTGCCGCCCGGATCGCCTCGAGCAGACCGGCAAAATGGGCCTCGCCACGGTCCTCGTGCTCGACCCGGCTCTTTGTCCAGATCACGGCGCGGTCCTCCGCGAGGAGCTGGCGCATCAGCGGCCGGAACCGCCTGGCTGACGGGTCGGCGAACTCGATCCGGTGCTGATCGAGGGCCCGGGCCTGGCGCCGGACACGAGAGAGAACCCGCTGGTCGTCCCGCCCCTTCAGGCGAAAGCGCCGCTCGGAGTAGATGTGCCTCCCGAAGAGGAGGTAGAGGATGAACCCGGCAACGGGAAAGAGGAGGAGCACGGCGACCCAGGCGAGCGCCACGGTCGGGTTCCGGCGCTCGACAAAGACGATCGCGAAGACGGCGGAGAGGTTAAAGAGCAGAAAGGCCGTCTCGAGGAGATCGAGCGACAGGGTCAGCGTCTCGTTGATCAGGTCGGGAAGGATCAGGACCACGGCGGTTCCCGGTTATCGTCTGGCCCGTGCGGCCGGAAAGCGTTTCCGTTTCCTACCGTGCGGGGCGGTAGGGCGCGACCTCGCCGCAGGCCACGAGCCGGCCGTTCTCGAGAACCGAGACCGCACCGTGACCGCCGGCGACGAGGCAGCGCCGTCCCGAGGGCGCGAGCCGTTCGTCGGTCTCGGCCACGAGATCGAGCAGCGCGTCGCGTTCGGCGTTGGCGCGCTCGCTGTCGACGTTGACCGAGGTGACCAGGTAGACCGCGATCGACGCGTAACTCCGCCGCTCGGCGGAGAGGCTCTCGAAGTTGATGAGCGCGTCGGCCGGGAAGAGCAGCCCGTGATCGGGGTCGAAGAGGTAGCACTGGCCGTGCATGTGCCCCCCATGCCCCTCGAGCACCTCGAACGAGAGGTCGCCGACAGAGAGGTGATCGATCACGGCAAAGCCGTGCCGCTCGGACAGGAGCTCGGTCGGAAAGGTCCGAATGCGGGTGGTCGGCGTGTATTTCGAGAAGAGGTTGATGAGGGTCGTGTACACGGCCTCGAGAACGGACTCCTCCGAGCGCGACCCGTACGCCCGGGAGAGGTCTCGCCCGATCTCGGCCGTCGCCGGGTGCATCAGGGCTGGGGCGTCGTAAAGGCCGGCTCCTCCCGAGTGGTCCGCGTCGGCGTGCGAGACCACAACGCGGGAGAGGCGGGAGAGGTCCGCGATCCCGACCGCCTGGAACATGCGGACGCATTCGTCATGGTAGCAGCCGAACCCGGTATCGACAACCACCAGGTCGTCGCCGGCGTCCAGCAGGTAGGTGTTCCCGCCCGCCGGGAGCTGAAAGCACCAGAGGCGGACCCGGTCCGAAACCCGGAGCTGCTGGACCTCTGCGAAGAACCCCTCGTCCTGGGTCTCGCGGAGGCGCCGCCCGGCCGCCAGGCAGGTCTCGAAGGTCCTGGCCGGATCGCGTCCGCGGTGCTGGAGTTCCTGGACTACGTGGTTGATGTCCTGGAGCAGGCAGAGCAGGAACCGGTCGTCCGCGTCCCCGATCAGCTCCCGGATCTGCTCCGCCAGCCGGACATAATAGATCGTGTCGTCAAGCTGTCTCGTGGTCGGGTCGTATTCGACGACCTCGAGCCGGTACCGCGCCTTGAGCCGGTCGAGCAACGCCTCGATGGCCGTCGACTCGGAGAGGTTCAGGGTCAGCTCAACCCGCTCGGGCTGAACGCCGTGGTCGTCGAAGTCGATGGCGACGATGTTCGCGCCGGCGTCCGTGACCTCCTGGAGGAACCCGAAGAGCCCGCCGGGGCGGTGGGGAAGCCAGATGTAGAGGGTCAGGAGCCGGAGCGTGGGAAGGCGCGTCTGGAGGTAGCCGATCGCTTCGAGCTCTGTGAGAACGCGGGCATACTCGTCGGCCCGTCCGGTCACCTCGAAGAAGACAGTGTGCCTGTCAATCCGGTGGTCGTACTGGATCCGGTTGATATTGATGGCATGCGCCCCGAGGAGCTCGGCCACCCGGTGGAGGGCGCCGGGCTCGTCGGGGACAAGTGCTATGAACGAGTACCGGTCTGACACGCTTGATCGGAATAGGGATTGGACGGTATTCGATATAGGATATGCCGGTGGCTCAGCAGAGCGGCGACATGCCGATCGGTCGGTTTTCGCCAGGTAACCGCCGGTCGTGTGACCGTGCGCGAGTGGCTGCGCACCCGGGATCTGCCGCCATCGCTTACGCGGACACGACGAGAATTATAAGGCGTTATTGCGACAAGATAGAAGGTACGTTAATATAGGTTCAGACGAAAGGGCGGAGCAGGTGACCACAATGGTGGAAATTATTGGCGGCATCGAGCGAATGGCCAACGACACCATCTCGTTCCTACCCGAGCTGATCGGCGCGATCGTGATCCTGATCATCGGCTGGATCGTCGGCAGACTTCTCGGGAAAGGTATCTCGGCCCTCCTCGATCGGGTCGGGATCGACGACGCTCTTGCAAAGACGTCGATCGGGAAGGCGATCGAGCGGCAGTACGGGGGGACCGGAACTCGCGGGATCGTACAGTTCTTCGACATCATCGTCCGGTGGTTCATCTACCTGATCGCGATACTGGCTGCGGCGAACGTCCTGAACCTCCCGTTCCTGACAGGACTGGTCGGCCAGATCGTTGTGTACCTGCCGAATATCGCGATCTTCGTGATCCTGCTGATCGTCGGCTTCATCGTGATCGACTGGTTTGCCGACTTCCTCAGGCACCTCGGCGCGGCCCAGCAGATCTCCATGATGTCCCCGCTGATCACGGCGCTCCAGGCGTTCCTGTACGTCATCCTGGTGATCCTCGCCCTCGAGCAGCTCCACATTGACCTGACGATCTTCTACATCCTGATCACGCCGCTCGCATGGGGCCTCGGGCTCGGGCTGGGAGCGGCTATCGCGATCATCGTCGGGTTCGGCCTGCGGGATCGCGCGCCGCAGATGATGGACGACGTCATGGGAATGGTCCAGGAGGAGACGTCCAGGGCGACGCCCCCGACGGAGCCGCTCCGGCGAGACGAGCCGAAGACCCTGTGAGGTAGGATCCACCCTTTTTTCGTGCAGTTACGCACCCTCTCGCATTCATGGGCCAGTGCTGGAAGGGGTCCTCGTCATAAGGTC
>CAYWVY010000025.1:0-28046 GCA_964461885.1 uncultured Methanospirillum sp.
GTCGTCGACGACATCCTGACGACCAACCCGTTCGGCTGCACGGACTACGAGGTCGCCGGCGTCAGCCACGACGGCACGGAGAAGACCCGGGAGTCGTACACGGCCCGGTTCGCGTACGAGGACAACGAAGCGATCACGATCGGCACCACGGCGGTCAAGTGCCCGACGGTGGCCGCGTACAACGCCGTAGTGTCGGCGGTGCCGGCCGCGACGGCGATCAACACGGCGATCGGCGCGACCGGCGTTCACGTTCTCGAGGATGACACGTTCTCGGCGACGATCAAGTGTCACGACGCGAACGGCGATCTGTACAACGTCTCGATCACCCGCTCGGCGGTCACGGTCTCCGGCTACGAAGCCGACGCGATCCTCACGGCCCTCGAAGACTGGGCGGACGCGGTGCCGGCGCTCAACTGAGCCGGCCGACGCCTCATCGGGATTCGATCAACGCCGGCCGGGGACGGAGCTCCCTTACCGGCGTGGCAGGGTTGTGCGGTCAGGGGCTCCGGCCCCCATTTTTCTAGAGATGTGAACTCTTATCGCTACATCTCGCCGGACCTTTTCGTATCAGAGGCGCTCAGAGCCAGTCCATCGGCGGCGCTTCGTCGTTCCTGATCCTGTTTGTGTACGGTGGCAGCTCGTCGGACTCGACGCGGGGCCGCGCCTCGCCGAGTCCCCGCAGGGCCGACAGCAGGCCCACGAAGAACCAGAGCGCGCCGAGCAGCCCGCCGAAGATCAGCACGACGGAGCCCATCAAGGACGGTTGCTCTCCGGCGAAGGATGCGTCGGTCACATCCCCCACCTCTGCAAAGGGACTGCCGCTCGCCGATGTCGCGGTGCGCAGGGTTCTCGAGCCGGCGGCGCCGTCCACAGGTGAACCGGCGGAGACGGCGCACACGAGGAGGAGCGCGCCGAGGCAGACGGTCGTTGTGAAGATTCGGAGCATGGTCGCAGGTTCACTCTCCTGCCTCTCCGTGGCCACCGTTTACCATAAATGCTTCGGTCTCAAGGGGTCTGTACTGTCTCGTCCCTGTGTATTGCCGCATCCTGTACATCCATATCCCGGCTCGCCGAACAGATCTTCCTATGGGACTGATCAAGACAGTCCGTCGGCTTTCGACGCTGAACTCACGTCTGCAGCGGTTCCAGGCCCCGCTCGAGATGCTTCTCCTTGGCGTTCGAGATCCACGCGTACCGATCACGGCAAAAGCCGTCATGATCGCCACGCTCGCCTACGTCGCGAGCCCGATCGATATTATCCCGGACTTCATTCCGTTCGTCGGCCACCTCGACGACATGATCGTGATCCCACTGGGCGTGACGGTCGCGATCTCCCTGCTCCCGTCCGGGCTCCGGAACGAGTACGACACGGCACGACGGGGTTCCTCGGCCACCGTCTGATCCTTTGCACAGCAGCCGTCCGTATCGGGCGGAGCCACATACGGTTCCGCAGGACAGCGGTGGCGGCGTCGGCGTCCGTAGGCGCGTCCGAACGAAGAGATCGAATTGAGCCACGGCTATCGCGCAACCGGGCGGAATCAACCGACACCGCAGAGAGGTACGAATCGCGACGGTCACGGTTGGGGGTGAATGCCGGTGCCCAACCTCCGGTGATTGGCATTGTTTATGCTAGAGTATAGCATAGTACTTGTTTCACAGGCGATCACCGTGGACCTGACCATCTCCTTCCTCCTGGCCATACTGCCGATCCTCGTCATATTCGTCGGCCTCGTCGTCCTCAAGCAGTCAGGGACCCTGATGGGTTTCGTGGGCTGGGTGCTGACCGTCGCCATCGCCATCCTCTTCTTCTCGACTTCGCCCGCGATCGCCCTGTACGCCACGCTCAACGGGGTCCTCGCCTCGTTCGGGATCTCGCTCATGGTCCTCCTCACGATCCTCCAGGTCACGATGATGGATGTGACCGGCGCGATCAGGTCGATCACTGAGTACATCCGGCTGATCGCGGCCGAACGCTACGAGCAGGTGATGCTCCTGAACGTCGGCCTCGGCTCCTTCCTCGTCTCGATCGGGGCCACCCCGGTCACGATGCTCCCGCCGATCATGCTCGCCCTGGGGTTCTCGCCGCTGGCGGCCATCGCCCTGCCCTGCCTCGGGTACGACCCGCTCACCTCCTTCTCATTGCTTGCGGTCCCGATCACGCTCCCGGCCCAGGTCTTCAACCTTGACCTCGCCGCGCTCGGTTCGCAGATCTCGCTCTTCCTCCCGGTGGTCTCGACCGGGTTCGCCTTCGGGATGCTCTATATCGCGGACGGCCTGAAGGGAATGCGGGACGGGTTCGTGCCGGCCATCGTGGCCGGCCTCACCCTGGGATTATCGGCCATCTTCTTCGTCCGGGTACTCCCGGTCTCCGCGATCGGGCTTGTGGGGGTCTTCTCGGGCCTGCTCACGATCGTGGTCCTGCTCCTGCTTCGCGTCGTCAAGGGCAGGCCGATCCTGGTGCGCTTGGACGACATGCCTGCCGACGTGATGCCGATCCGGCGGGCCGCGCTCCCCTGGCTTCTGCTCGTCTTCTTCGTGCTCGTGATCAGCGTCCCGGTCCTCTCAACGGGGCTGTACGGTTTGCTCGGGCCGCTGCAGAGGGTCACGATCGTCGCGGACAGGGTCATCGACCTGAAGCTGCTGAACCAGGCCTATACCTGGGTCCTGGTCTCGACCCTGATCTCGGCTCCGTTCCTGGTCCGCGGACGCGACGAGGCGCGAAAGATCGTCCAGGTCTGGCTGAAGCGAGCCTGGGCGCCGACCTTCGCCGCGGCGATCTTCTTCGCGATCGCCTACGTGATGGACTGGTCCGGCCAGACCGTGATCAACAACGCTCTCACGTTTGCGCCCGGAACGGCGGACATCAACATGAACGCCGTGATCGGACTCACGCTCGCGATGACGTTCGGCGTCGCCTTCCCGGCGATCAGCCCGCTGCTCGGCCTCTTCGGGGCATTTGTCTCGGGCTCGGAAGCCTCGTCGAACGTGATGTTCCACGGGATTCTGAAGCGGGCGACCGGCGTCCTCGACCTTGACTTCATCAAGGTCTACTCGGCCCACGCGGTGGCCGGCGGGATCGCGTCCGGGATAGCACCGGCCAAGATCATCAACGCGGCCGCCGTGATCGACCAGCTCGGGATGGAAGGCGAGGTCATCCGAAAGTGCGCGCCCGTCGCCATCGTGTTGACAATCGCCACCGGAGCCCTCCTCGTCCTGATGCTCGCGATCTGACCGGAGCGGACGGCAGCATCCCCCAATCCAACGATAGGGCTAAATAGCCGCTGCTGTGATCTCCGGGCATGATAAACGGCATCGACGAGTCGGCGCTGCGGGCCCTCGCTTCGTCGGTACAGGGTGATCCGGAGCGGGGTCACGTTCAGTTCTCTGCCATCACCGAATGGCGTGACGGCGCCCGGGCCACCACCGCCGTGCGCCATTTCGCGATCCGGTCGGACGAACCCCCCAGCCTCGGTGGAAGCGACCTTGCACCGAATGCGGTCGAGCTCCTGCTCTCGGCTCTCGGCGCCTGCCTCTCTGTCGGGTTCATCTACAACGCCGCCCTCCAGGGACTCGCGATCAGAACCCTGGTACTCGAGATCCACGGGCGGCTCGACCTCGCCGGTTTCCTCGGTCTGCCCGGCGGAACGCCTGCGGGCTACACCGATATCCGGGTCGACTGCCGGATCGATTCGGACGCACGGCCGGAGGCACTCGGAGCGCTGGCCTCCCGGGTCATCGCGACCTCTCCCGTCACCGATACGCTCCGTCGACCGGTCCCGGTCGAACTGACCGTGAACGGAGAGCACGCGGGCTGAGCTTCGGCGAGACGCACCGGCCATCTTCGCTAAAAAGGGGGCCGCTCAGTCTTTCGCAGCCGAGAGCGTGAGCTTCGCCTGCTCCTGCGGCGTCGAGCCGCCCGTGACAGGGCCGAAGTCGCCCCGGAGTGCCTTGAGAACGACCTTCTCACGGTCGATATCGCGCCGCGTTCGTACGCCCAACCGGCGGAAGGTTTCGATCGGAGGGCACCACCCCTGGACGGCGTGCTGGAGCAGGGCAGCACGATCCCCGGCAGGAGGAGCCAGCGGCGATCGCGGGTGACGCCGAGCAAGAGACCCGCGAGTGCGAGCCCGGCCGCGTTCGTCGGGGGTCTTGCCGAGCTCGTGCTTCCGGTCAATGACAACCCTGTCATGCCGCTCCTGCTCGCGCTCCTGGCGACCGCATTTGCATGAACGGGGCACGAAGAGGATACCTTTTTCACACAGAGGGCAGGATCTGTATGCATGCACCGGGGGTTTCTGCTGGCGGCGGCCCTTCTCGGGCTGCTCGCCGTCATGGCTGCAGCGAGCGGGTGCGCCGGGCTGTACACCCTTTCACGCGCGGTAAAACGGCCCGATGTCGCCGGGGAAGGCATGGGTCTTCCCCTCACTCCGCTTGCCACATCGACGCCAACCCTGCCGATCACGATGACGGCGACCGTCCCGGACCCGGCGTACGGAAGCGACGGCCTTCCGTTCGACCCGTACACAATCGATTCGCTGCCCGTACCGCTTTCGTCCGGGACAGACGCCTCACCTTCCGCGCCCCGGCCGCTGCCAAACGCGACTCCGGCCTGGACGCCGATGGAGACGGAGGTGCCTCTGATCGACGGCCCACCGCCTGAGGACGAACTTCTCCCACCAACCCTGGCCGCGACTCAGATCTAGCCGGTGAGCGGCGCGACCTGCTTCAGGACCGCGTCGCGCATCGCCTCGGCCGCGGCCCGGTCTTCGGCCTCGACCATGACGCGGACGATCGGCTCGGTCCCCGATCGGCGGATCAGCGCCCAGGTCTTTCCTTTTGCAAGCCGGACTCCGTCGGTCCGATCGGCCGAGAAGTCGGGGAACGCAGCCTCGACCGCGGCGATCACCTCGTCGGGCCGCCGCGTCCTGATCCGCTCGCTGATGAAGTGATACGGCGGCAGCTCGTCCACGAGGGCCGAGAGTGGCCTGCCCGATTCGGCCAGCACCTCGATCATTGTCGCGGCGGTCATGCCGCCGTCCCGGCAGAACTGGTGGTCGGGGAAGATCAGGCCGCCGTTCCCCTCGCCGCCGAACGCGACCGGGATTCCGGCCGCGATCAGTCCGAGCATGGTCCGGGCCACGTAGATCGAGCCGACGCGCGTGTACTTGACCGTGCAGCCGGTCGCGGCGGCCACATCCTCGATCAGCTGCGATGTCGAGACCGGGGTCACGATCACGCCCTTCCGTCTCTGGCAGACGTGGCGTGCGATCAGGGCAAACTCGCGGTTCTCCTCGACGTACCTGCCCCGGTCGTCGATGAAGACCGCACGGTCCGCGTCGCCGTCATGGGCGACGCCGAAGGCCGCTCCCGTCTCCCTGACGAGCTCGGCGAGGGGACGAAGACCTTCCTCCGTCGGTTCGGGCAGCCGGCCCGGGAACGTGCCGTCGGGTTCACCGTTGATCGTGTGGACCTCGCAGCCCATCCTCGCGAGCAGGGCCGGCGTGGTCAGGGACGCCGGGCCGGAGCCCGGATCGACCGCGACGGTCGTGCCCGCTCCGACCTCCTTGGGGAAGTGCGCGAGGATGCCGTCGATATAGCGTTCGACCAGTTCCGGCGCCGCCTGCTCCGTGCCGAGCCCCCGCCAGTCGGCGAGCACGTGCTCGTCGCGGAACAGCCTCCCTTCGAGCGCGATCACCTCCGTATCCCCCATCTCGGTCCCGTCACGCTCGACGATCTTGACCCCGTTGTACTCGGGCGGGTTGTGCGAGGCCGTGATCATCGCGCCGGCTGCAAAGGTGTCGCGGACGATGTACTGGAGGGCCGGTGTCGGCAGCACGCCGCAGTCGATGACCTGGCAGCCGACGGCCATCAGCCCGGCCTTGAGCGCATGCGTGAGGACCGGCCCCGAGGTCCGGGTGTCCCGTCCGATCGCCACCGTGCCCGGGCGCATCGCGCCGAGCGCCTGCCCGATCCGGAGCACGAGCCCCGGCGTCATCGAATCGCCCACGACGCCGCGAACGCCGTTTGTCCCGAAGATCTGCTTCTTCTCCGCCATCATCGCCCTCCCTGCTGGATCTCGTCATCGACGCCCTGGGCGAGCCTGACCAGAGCCGTTCCCGCTCCGGCCGGATCGCAGGCGATCAGTGCCATCACAATTGTTCCTGCTCCGGCATAGACTCTGCCGTGCAGTCCGGCCGCGACCACCCCCGGGGCGGAGGCTACGCCTGCCTCGAGCCGATCAAGGGCGGCACGGTCTTCGGCAAGACCAGGGGCGACGCGCAGCGTGCCGGCGCACTCGAAAAAGCCCGCTCCCCCGGCCCGCCCTCTGCAGGCCCGGAGCAGCCCCCCCGGAGAGACATACTCGTCGAACCGATCGAGGGCGCTGAGCACCTCGTCCGCCGTCGGGTTGCGGAGCACGCACCGCTCCGAGGGGAGATCGCCGATCACCACGCGGGCGAACGGCTCGGTCTTGAACCCCTCGACAAGAGCGAGTTCGCACCCGGCATCCGAGAGCCGGTCGAGGGCGGCAAAGAGCGTGTCGCTCCGCAGCACGGTGACGCCCTTGGCGGCGTCGATCCCGGTCACTGCCTGAGCGCCTTGCTCGAAGAACCTGGTCGTATCCCGCCCCGGGTCGAGTGCGAACGGATGAGCGCCGCCAAGGTGCTTGACCACGCCGATCTCAAGGCCCGGTGGTGCGGCACCGATCACCTCCTCGATGAGGGTCGTCTTGCCCGTCCCCGACCAGCCGGCGAACTGGACGACTCTCATTCCTCCTCCCCGCGCGCCCGCGTCTCGAGGAGGGTCTGTGCCGCAAGCCCGACAGAGCGCATGACCGTCGAGATCCGGTCCTCGATGTCGAGCTCGTCGTCGACAGCGAGGCTCGTCCCCTCGACCTCGAGCAGGAACCGGGCGATCTCACTCGCCTCGAAGAGGAGGTCGTCAAGCTCTTCGGTGGTGAAGAAGCCGCACATGGCCCCATAGAAGAAGGTCGCGCCCGACTTGCGGACCTTCTTCTTGAAGGAGTTGCGTGCCTGGTTGACCGCCTGCGGCGAATACGGCTCGGTCATGAACGGGACAAGCTCGGGCAGGTGCTGGCCGATGAAGGTCATCTCCGCCCCCGAGGTGGTCCTGAAGTCGGCACAGAGCCGGGCGAGCGCCCATTCGCGTGCCGTGATGTACGTGTGCCTGCGCAGGAACCGGTTCACCTTTTCGTAGGCAGCGCCGTCCACCTTGCGGAACTTGGCGTAGCGGGCGACCTCATCCCGATCGAATCCGGCTGCCATGCGATCTATCACTTGGCGGTGCAGGGCAAAAAAGGATCAGAGCCGTTCGTACCCCGGGGAGATCTCAGCAAAGGCGAGAGTCAGCCGTTGCCGTTCGCGTCGAACCGTCTCGCGGCCGATTGTGGGTGACCCGCTCCAGGTTGTTGAAGACAGATGCCGACATCCGGAAAACCAACCGGCTGGAACTGTTGCGTCCAGAACAGGGCGTCGCACGGGGTTCGGCGAAGCGTGTCCCTGGCCCCACGAAGCCTCTGGCGGTCCGGCAACGTGACCGTCGATATGGCATCTCGAGGAGTTCGCACCGGGTCTGGTCCATTCCTGGCGGGCGCAGTGCCGATGCCGGCCGCCCCTCTGCCGATCCGTACATATTAATAGAATCGACGCTCATGTATCTGAGCACAACGCCAAAAAGGTCCCGGTAGGGTAGTGGATATCCTAGAAGCTTGCGGAGCTTTTGACCCGGGTTCAAGTCCCGGCCGGGGCGTACTGTTATCGGGTGGAACACCCACCCCCTTTCATCTCTCATTCCCGACATTCCGGGAGCCGATTCGTCGCTGCATTGTGCGCTTGTCCCTGTTCGTCGACAGGCGGTGTCCTCTGGCGGTGCGGGGGCAGTCGGCGCCCGAAGAACCTGCCCCCCGTCGGCCACCGTGAAGCTTCGCAGTCGCCGCCCGACTCGTTGTCGGAAGTCCTGGTGAAAAGTCCGTGTTCGCGTTCGTCCGCCGGCTGTCTCTTCGCCAGTCGCGCCAACCCATGCCGCGAGGAGCGAGGATGGCCGGAATCGCACCCGTCTTCGGCGGCGGGCCGGCACAACCGGAATCTTCAAAAGGGGCGAGGGCATCAGACTGGGTACCGGAGGTTCAGCTGTGGTCTTCTTCGACCCGTTCTACTTCATCTTCGTCCTGATCCCGACGATCGCGATCTCGGCCGGTGTCCAGCTCTGGCTCCGTTCGACGTACGCGAAGTGGTCCCGGGTTCCCAACCAGGTCGGCCTCAACGGCCTCCAGGTCGGCCAGGCACTCTTCAGCCGGACCGATCTCCAGCCGATCGGCCTCCAGACGACCCCGGGCGAGCTCTCCGATCACTTTGATCCGTCCGCAAACGTCGTCCGGCTCTCCCAGGGCGTGGCCTCCACCCCGTCAGTCGCCTCCATGGCCGTGACCGCCCACGAGCTCGGTCACGTCCAGCAGCACCAGACCGGCTCCGGGCTGATGAAGGTGCGCAACATCCTGGTCCCCGCCCTTCGGTTCAGCCCGACTCTCTCGTACATCTGCATCCTGCTCGGCCTGCTCATGGGGATCGCGGGGCTCTTCTACCTCGGGATCATCTTCTTCGGTCTGATGGTACTCTTCACGATCCTGACCGTCCCGGTCGAGTTCGACGCCTCGCGCCGGGCCTTCCGCCTCCTCGACCAGGCCGGGCTGCTCGTCAACGAGAACGACCGGCGTGGCGCGCGCTCGATGCTGAACGCCGCCGGCTTCACGTACGTGGCAGCCGCCACGACCTCTATCCTGCAGCTCCTCTACTATGTTTCGCTTTCGCGCCGCTGAGGGGCGGCGAGGATTTATCCGGTCGGGCTCCGACAATTCGCTATGACCAGGACCTCTACCGACCCGTTCCTCGGCGCTCCGGCCCCCGCCTTCTGCCTGCCCGACGCGGCCGGCAAGCGCGTCTGCATCGAGGACTTCCGGGGCCGCTGGGTCGTGCTCTACGCCTACCCCCGCGACGGAACGCCCGGCTGCACGCTCGAAGCCCGGCTCTTCTCGGACGCGTTCGATACCTTCGAGGCCCTGAACGCCACCGTGCTCGGCGTCTCGTCCGATCCGCCGGAGAAGCATGCGGCATTCGCGCGAAAGCATGCACTTCGCCACCTCCTCCTCTCGGACCAGGAGCACGATCTCCTCGTGTCGTACGGCGCGTGGAAAGAGAAGAAACTCTATGGAAAGGTGATGATGGGAACCGAACGCTCGACCTTTCTGATCGACCCCGCGGGCACGATCCGGGCGGTCTGGCGCAGGGTGAAGGTGCCCGGGCACCCCGACGAGGTCCGCGAGACGCTCGCGTCGCTCACGGCAGGAGATACCTGACCGCTCGGGGACTCAGGCCCTTATTCGGGACCGATCCGGACGATCTCGGGCGATGTCGCCCTGACTTCGCGCGGCAGGTTCGACGTGCCGATCCCGCGCGTCACGTACATCATCGCGCGCCCGCACGAACTCCGGCCTGAGAGGCCGAGGCGGTCGGCGACGCCGGCCGGCAGGAACTGGCCGCCGTGCGTATGACCCGCGAGGATAAGATCCGCGTCCCAGGGAGCCGCGCAGTCGGGCTCGTGGATCATGTAGATTGTGAAGGCGTCCGTCGGCTCCAGCACGGGTGGGTTCGCACGCCCGGCCCATGCATCGTCGAGCCCGACGAGCCGAACAGGGCGACCTTCGATCTCGAGGTCGACCGCCTGGTTCCGGAGGACATGCACGCCGCTGGCTTCGAGCGCGGCGGTGATCCGGTCCGCGTAGATCAGATCGGCTGTTCCATCGTCAAGGCGCTCGACATTGTAGTCGGCGATCGAGATCCGGGTCTGGCGGAGCTGCGTCAGCTTCTTTACGAGGGCCGTCGCCGAGTCCCCCGAACGGTAGTCGTGGTTGCCGAGGACTGCGTAGGTGGGCGCATTGAGTCCGCTCCAGACCGTCTGGAGCCCAAGATCGTCGTTGCCTCCGAAGACGAAATCGCCGCCGATCAGCACGAGCGACGGCTGCATCGCGTTGATCTCGCGGATCGTCTCCTGTATCAGGGGGAGGTTCTCCGCGCGGACATGGGGATCCGCGATGAAGACGATCCCGTCGGGTGCGCCTTCGACCGCGAGCTCGGTCAGCAGGGGAGTCCTGCGCTCGACCATGACGGTTCCAAGCGAAGCCGACAGAACCGAGAGCAGGAGCGTGACCGAGAAGAACCGGTTCAGGTGCGGCATGAGCGGCGCAACCGTCATCGGTCTAGTATGGATCGGTCGGCGTATAAGCAATTCGTATTTCGGCAAACGGTGTCGGGTCCACTCGTCCGGGCGCGGAGCAGCCCGCTCCGTGGTGCAGGGCGCCGGGCGGGACGTCGACAGATCTTCCCGAGCCGGCTACGAATGCGGCGCGGCAGGAGCGGCGAACGGGTCGCACGGTGCATCCCGTCGTGCCGACGGGATGTCTCACCCGAGGGGCTGGGGGAGATAGCAGTCAGCATCGGGGGCCTGCGGCTGCGGGAGAATATCCGATCATTCCAACCGCCTCTGAACATTCTTGACGATCTGGGCGTAGTCGTCGGCCAGGCCGAATGAAGTCGGCACGGTTCTTCAGACGCTCGCCGCAGATGCAGCCGGGCGGCCATGTGGGAATGATATATATTCATTGAATTAGTATAAGGGGATCATGCGGCGTCCGGCCGCCGGATCGTGAGACGGCATGCAACCGACCATCCCCTCGTTCGACGAGTTCCTGACCACGCAGAGTTTCCAGATCCCACTCGGCGGCTTCATCGTCAACCTGCTCCTCGCCACGGCCCTCTCCCTCCTCGTAGGGGTCGTCTACGTCCGCTACGGAACGGCCCTCTCGAACCGCCGGGCATTCGGGCGCAACTTCCTCCTGGTTGCAGTCACGACGATGTTCATCATCAGCGTGGTCAAATCCTCGCTCGCGCTCTCGCTCGGGCTGGTCGGTGCACTCTCAATCGTCCGGTTCCGGACCGCTGTCAAGGATCCCGAGGAGCTTGCCTTCATCCTGATCGCGATTGCAATCGGCCTAGGGCTGGGCGCTGACCAGCGGGCGATCTCGATCGTAGCGACTCTCTTCCTGATGGGGTTGGTTCTCATACGGCACCGGTTCTCTCGCCGCCCCGGCGAGGACGTCGGCATGCATCTCTCTGTCGTTGCGCGAGGGCCGGGCCATGACGGGCTCGAACCGCTGGTCGCAGTCGTCCAGAAGTACAGCCCCGGCGCGGCGCTCCGCCGGTTCGATGAGAACGACGACCAGCTCGAGGCCCTCTTCCTCGTCCACCTCGCCGACTTCGAGCGGCTCGCAACCCTCCGACGGGAGATAGCCGCCCTGCCCGGCGAACACGAGGTCTCGTTCCTCGACCCCGAGCTCAGGTGATCCATGCGCCTTGGCGAGCGACCCGATCCAGAAGCTGACCGTGCACGGCAGCTCCTGCACGGAGTCCGCGAACGGGCCAGGCGACGCGGACCCAGGCTCGTCCTGATCGTCCTTCTCTTTCTTGTCATCGGCGGCATCGGAGTCGTTGTGGGAATGGCCGCTGCGGGGCTCTTCGGCAACCTCGACAATCTCGCCGCGGGAGACGCCCCTGCCCAATCGCCGACGGGACTCATACGCGCGATCGGAGTACACCCGTCCGATGTCCTCTTCATCCTTTCGGGGCTCAAGAACGTGAACATCGGCCTGCCCTCCCATTTCGTCCAGGGCGCGTTCTCAAATCCGAAACGGATCGAGCTCGATATCGCCGAGCTCGACTACCAGCGTCTGGCGTATGAGCGGGAGGTGGCGCTGGATCAGGGGATCTGGCTGCCGTCCGAGGAGGACTATGTCCCGGTGACGCTCCGGTACGCAAACCAGACCCTCCGCGGCAAAGCCCGGCTCAAGGGGGACTGGCCCGACCATTGGTACGGCGAGAAATGGTCGCTCCGGTTCAAACTCGACGGCGACGACCACCTCGAGCATATGAGCGAGTTCGCGCTCCAGGCCCCACGGACGCGCAATTACATGGCCGAATGGATCTTCCAGCAGACGATGGTCCGCGAGGGGCTCTCGGGGCTCTCGTACGGATTCGTGGACGTGACGATCAACGGAAAGCCCATGGGTACCTACGCGATCGAGGAGGCGTTCGACGAGGGGATTACCTGGTACAACCGCGAGCCGGCAGGCCCGCTCCTTCGGTTTACCGATACCGAGTACTTCGAGTCCTGGGCGACGACGAGATACGAGATGCCCGATCCGCACAGGACAGAAACCCTCGACGTCTTCGGCGTGAACACGGCGAATCCTGGCTACTCCGAGAACGATGCCCGGGCAGCCCTTCGCCTCCTCGAAGAGTGGCGCAATGGCGAGATCGCAACCAGTGATGCATTCAACGTGGACAGGACCGCACGGTACTTCGCACTCTCGGACCTCCTCGGTAACACCCACGGCGACTTTTACCACAATATGCGCTTCTACTACAACCCGATCTCGGCCCGCCTCGAGCCCGTCGGACACGACCCGAATGCTGGCGAGGTGATCGAAGAGATCAAGGGGGGTACGACCGACCCGTACCTTCGCCTCTTCTTCGACGACCCCCAGCTCACCGAGCGGTACCTCGCCGAACTCGAGCGGATCAGCGCGGATGGGTACCTCGAGGCACTGTTTGCAGAACTCGATCCCGGGATCCAGGAGAACGCCTCGTTCATTTACCGCGACCAGCCCTTCTACTTCCTTGACCGCCGGTCGTACTATGCGAACCGGGATCTGATCCGGAACACGCTCCATCCCTACCGTGCGATCAACGCCTACGTCACGGAACCCTTGTCCGGGGTGCCAACAGTCGAGCTGGGCACCACGCAACCTCTCCCGGTCGAGGTCATCGCCCTGCTCGCAGGAGGCGTGCGGGCGGTGCCGGAAGGTGGGCCGGTGCACCTCCCCGGAAAGGTGCTGAACGAACCGGTGCAGTACGAGACGGTAGCGTTCACGCTCCCGGCCGGAGCAGCATGGAACGCTTCGACCCCGCTGGAGGTCGAGTGCCGCGTCCTCGGGGCGACCGAGCTCCGTCTCGAGAGCGTTGTCCCGACCCCCAGACTGCCCGGTGCCGCAGAGGCAGGGGCGTTCATGCGCCTCCCGGCGAACACGGGGAGCCTCCCGTTCACCGTGACCGACGATGCCCGTCGCTCGGTCTATCTGCTGCCGGGCAGCCATCGGCTCGCCGAACCTATGATTGTACCCGAGGGCTATACGCTCCGGTGCGGTCCGAACACCTCGCTCGACCTGGTGCGGAACGCCTCGATCGTCGCACGCGGCCCGGTCGAATGGGTGGGGACGGAGGAGTCCCCGGTCACGGTCCGCTCGAGTGACGGAACGGGCGGGGGCATGATCGTGCTGAGTGCGCGCAACCTCTCGACTCTCGCCAACGCCCGCTTCGAGCAGCTCGCCCCGCCCGGTGCCGCCCTGGGGGCCGGAGCGGCCATCACCTTTCTCGAGAGCCCCGTAAGCCTCGACAGGGTCTCGATGAAAGGAGACCGGACGGCCCCACTCCTCCGCGTGGTCAAGAGCCCCTTCAATATGACCGGGTGCTCGTTTACCGGGGGATCCGACCCCGCCGTCTCCATCGAGTATTCGACCGGCACGATCATCGAGACCATCGTCGCGAATGGTTCGGGCCTTCGCATCTCCGGGAGCGTCGTTGAACTCGAGCGCGGCCGGTTCAAGGAGATTGCGGGCACGGCCGTCCTCACCGAACGCGTGAGCACGCTCTCGGGAACCGGGTTGACCTGCACTGCTGCCGGGACCGCCCTCGAGAGCGAATCCGGGTCTACGGCAACCGTCATCGGTCTGACTGTCCGCGACGCGGATGTGGCTGTCCGCGCCGGGGGTGCGACGACAGGGTTTGAGGCCGGCACAGCCCGGCTCAGCGGGGTGATCCTCTCCAATGTGACCACGTCGTACGTGCAGGAGGGCGACGGCGTCATCGTGGTCGACGACCAGAGGCCGGAGCCGTGACTCGCACTCCCGACGCCGAGCGAGAGTGGCGGTACGAGCGGAAGTATCCCCAGGAGGTCTACTCCGCCGCCGAGGTAAAACTGTTCGTCCGGCAACACCCCGCGCTCTTCATCGAGGCGCACCCGGAACGATGGGTCAACAGCCTGTACTACGACACGCCATCGCTGGGGGGCCTCGCGGACTCGGTCAATGGCCTGCGCGACCGCGTGAAGATGCGGGTGCGGTGGTACGGCGCGCTCACCCGGCAGGTCGAGTCGCCCGTCATGGAGTTCAAGCGAAAGCGCGGCCGCCTGGGCTCGAAGGACCGGTATACGCTTGCACCGCTCGATTTCAGGAATTCCATCGCTCCGCTACCGGAGGAACTCGCCGGCGATCCCCCTCTTCCCATCGACGTTCGGGCGGCGCTCCGGCTGCTGGTGCCGGCCAGCCTCACGCGGTACCGCCGGCTGTACTACCTCTCTGCGGACCGCCGGTTCCGGCTCACGCTCGATGCGGACCTTGCCTTCTACCGTGTCCGGCCGGCCTCGCGGCGGCTCGTCCGCCTGCCCAACACGTTCCGTGGGACCGTGATCGAGGTCAAGTACGGAGCAGGGGACGACGAGGCCGCGCGACCCGTGCTCGAGGCCCTGCCGTTCCGGTGGTCCCGGTTCTCGAAGTACTGTGCCGCATTTGAGGGGGCCTGACCCATCGATCCGCAGGATTAACGCCTGCGGCCCCCAACCGATCTCCGTGACAGCGCGCCCGTACCGATTCGCCCGCCGCATGGCCGCAGTCCCTCCCTCGTTCCTCGGCACGCTCTTTGCCGTCTCGGCCGACCCGTCCGTGATCTCGTTCGCGGGCGGACTCCCCTCGTCCGCGATCCTCGACGTGGCCGGGATCGCTGAAGCCGCGGCCGACGTGCTCGCCGATGCGGGCCCGGCCGCCCTGCAGTACTCGACCACCGACGGCTACCTGCCGCTCCGCGAGTTCATCGCCGACCGCTATCGACAGCGGGTCGGCCTTGACGTGACCGCCGCCAACGTCCAGATCGTGAACGGATCCCAGCAGTGCCTCGACCTCATCGCCAAGTGCCTCGTTGATCCCGGGGACGCTGTGGCGATCGAAGCCCCGGGGTATCTCGGCGCGATCGAGGCCTTCAGCCTGTACGAACCCCGTCTCTCGGCCGTGCCGGTTGACGGGGCGGGCCCCGACCTCGCGGTGCTCGAGCGGGTCGTATCCCGCGACCGGCCGAAGTTCTTCTACGTGATCCCGAACGCACAGAACCCGTCGGGCCTGACGTACCCGGACGAAGCGAGACGGGCCGTAGCCGAACTCCTGGACGGCTCGGAGACGCTCCTGTACGAGGACGATGCGTTCGGCGAGCTCTTCTTCGACGGCCGGCCGCGCCGGCCGATAGGAGCGGACCTCACGGGCAGGGCCGTGCTCTCGGGATCGTTCTCGAAGGTGCTCGCGCCCGGCATGCGCTGCGGGTGGCTCGTCGCGCCCGAGATGGTGCTCGCACAGTTCAACGTGGCAAAGCAGGCGGCCGACCTTCACTCGAACTATTTCTGCCAGCTCGTGCTCCACCGGTGGCTCACGACCCACGATCTCGACGAGCAGTGCCGCCGGGTTGCGGACGTCTACCACGAGAACTGCCGGGCGCTTGGCGACGCTCTCGACGAGCGGTGTCCCGAGCTCGTTCATACCGAGCCCGAAGGCGGCATGTTCATGCTCGCCCGCCTGCCCCCCGGCGTCTCGTCGCTGGCGCTCTTCGACGAGGGCGTCCGCCAGGGTGTGGCCGTGATGCCGGGCCCGCCCTTCTTCCTTGCGGGCGGCGACGACGTGATCCGCCTGAACTTCTCGAACACAGATCCCGAGCGGTGCGCCAAGGGGATCGCCCGGCTCTCCAGGGCTCTTATGGCCCTCGGGTGAGCCCGTCTATTCCTGTTCGATGGCGGGGCAGAAGGTATTTATTCCGGTCACGTGGACTCCATGCCATGCAGAACGTTCACGTCAACGGAACCGACAAAGGCAGGGTCATGCTCTATGCCCTCACCACCTGCGGCTGGTGCGCCAAGACCAAGCAGCTCCTGATCGATCTCGGGGTCGCGTTCGACTATCTCTACGTTGACAAGGTCGGCCCCGATCACCAGAAGGCCGTCATCGAGGAGGTCGAGAAGTACAACCCCGCCCTTTCGTTCCCGACCGTAATAATCGGCGAGACGACGATCGTCGGCTTCAAGGAGGACGAGATCCGGGAGGCGCTCGCTTGAACGAGCCTGCACCGATCACCGACGAGGAGATCGACCGGGTCTATCGTCAGATCGACAGCGATGCCGAGTCGGCCGGGTACCACCTGAGCCCCGACGTGGCGTTCGTAAAGGGGCTTGTCCGGGGCCTGATCGAGAACGAGCGTCGGTACGGCTACCGCGCCTGCCCCTGCCGGCTCTCGCTGGGCTCGAAGGAGGCCGACCTGGATATCATCTGTCCCTGCGATTACCGCGACCCCGATCTTGCCGATCACAACGCCTGTTACTGCGCGCTCTACGTCTCCCTGGGCGTCAAGAAGGGAGAGCAGACGGTGGGTTCGATCCCCGAGCGGCGTCCCCCCCGGGCCGAACGCGAGCGGGCCCGGATCGAGGCCGCGCAGCCGGTCGGCGCGATCGGGGAACTGCCGTTCCCGGTCTGGCGGTGCGGGGTCTGCGGCTACCTCTGCGCCCGGAGCGAGCCTCCGCTCCAGTGCCCGATCTGCAAGGTCGGGAAGGAGCGGTTCGGCCGGTTTCTCTGATCCGGCCGCAACCCTCTTATGCCTCCGGGAGGAGTCATGGGTATGGCAGACAGAGTCACGGTCGAAATCGTGGGCTTCTCCGAGTCCGAGTGCGGACCGTTCCCCTGTGACGAGACCAGGACCTGCGGTCTCGAGGGCTGCGCCCCATACGGCCAGCTCACGGCCGCGTTCGACGCGCTCAAGGAGCGCCTCCATGCCGACTACGGCGACCGGGTCGAGGCGAAACTGACGCTCCTCGACAACGGCGTTCCCGAGTACGTGAAGGCGATCGTCGATCGCGAGTCTCCGCCGATCCCGCTCGTGCTGATCAACGGGAAGTGGCGGCCGATCGGTCGTATCTCGGTCGATCCGATCAAAAGGGAGATCGAAAAGGCCCTCGCGGCCTAATCGACCGTGGCAAGCTCGCCCGATGCGATGTCGAAGTAGAGGCCATGCAGGCGGATTCGCCCGTCCGCCTCGGCCTCGCGCACGAGCGGGAACTGGCGCAGGTGCTCGAGCTGGAGCCGGACGTTCTCCTTGGCGATCGCTTCAAGCCGGGCGGCCTTCTCTCCGTCGCTTGTCGCGGGCGCGAGGGTCGCATCGACGCGTTTCTTTGCCGGCATCAGGTTCGTGAGCCAGAGCGGGATCATGTGGTCGTGCTCGAGGTCTGCATCGAGTGCCTTGCAGGCGCCGCAGTCCGAATGGCCGCAGATCACGATCTCCTTGACCTTCAGGTGGTTGATCGCGTACTCGATCACGGTCCCCGCGTTCAGGTCAAGCGGGGGTACAGCGTTGCCGATGTTCCGGTGCACGAAGAGCTCGCCGGCCTTCGCGCTCGTATACCTCTCGGGTGTGATCCGCGAGTCGGAGCAGCCGATCCAGAGAACCTCCGGTTTCTGGCCCGTGGCGAGGTCCTCGTAGAATGCGCGGTTTGGTGCGAGGTCATTCTCCAGGAACGCCCGGTTGCCTTCGAAGAGCTGGTCTACCATGGTGAATCTCCTAGGGAGAGGTGGTCGACTGGTGGGGATAAAAAAGAGACGGCTATCGCTGGACCGCGCCGAGATCGGCCTGCTCGACCGTCCGGGCGTACCGGGCGAGCAGGCCCGAGAGCTCTTTCTGGGGAGGCTTCCATGCGCGGCGCCGGCGATCGAGCTCCCCCTCGTCCACGAGCAGGTCGAGCCGGCGCTCGTGGAGGTCGACCCTGATGATATCGCCGTCCGCAACGAGTGCGATCGGCCCGCCCACGGCGGCCTCGGGCGCAACGTGGCCGATGCAGGGGCCCCGGGTGCCGCCCGAGAACCGGCCGTCCGTCACGAGCACGACCCGGGTGTACCCGAGCCCCATCAGGGCCGAGGTCGGAGAGAGCATCTCGGGCATGCCGGGCCCCCCGCGCGGCCCCTCGTACCGGATCACGACCACGTCGCCCTCCCGGACCTGGCCCGAGAGAATCGCGGCCATCGCGATCTCCTCGCCGTCGTAGACCCGGGCCGGCCCCTCGTGGCGCCACATGGGATCCGGGACCGCGGCGGCCTTGACCACGGCCCCGTCCGGCGCGAGGCTTCCGCGGAGCGTCCTGAGGCCGCCTCCTGCGTGGACCGGAGCGTCGAGCGGGCGGATCACCTCGTCGTCCAGAACACGGGCCCGCGCCGCTATCTCGTGGACCGGGTGGCCCGCGACCGTCGGGAGGTCCGCGAGATGGGGCAGGAGCCGGGAGAAGACCGCCGGGATGCCCCCGGCCCGGTAGAGCCGTTCCATCGAGTACGGGCCGCCCGGCTGCATCGAGGCGATATGCGGGACCGCCTCGGCGATCTCGTCGAAGTCGGAGAGCGAGAGCGGCACACCAGCCTCGGTCGCTATCGCGAGCAGGTGGAGGACCGTGTTCGTCGACCCGCCGAGCGCCATATCGACCCGGATAGCGTTCCTCATCGCCTCGAGCGTGACGATCTGCCGCGGCGTGATTCCCGCCCGGGCCAGCTCGACGGCCCGCTCGCCCGTCTCGCGGGCGAGCCGGAGCTTGTTCGCGTCCACCGCAGGCGTCGCGGCCGTGCCGGGCAGGGACATGCCGAGCGCCTCGGTGATGCAGGCCATCGTGTTCGCCGTGTACAGCCCCTGGCACGAGCCGCACCCGGGCATCGCGGCGCACTCGAGCTCGCCGAGCTCCTCCTCACTCATGGCACCCGAGGCGACCTGTCCAACCGCCTCGAAGACCGAGATCAGAGAGAGGTTGCGGCCCCCGAGGCAGCCCTCGAGCATGGGCCCGCCGGTCAGCACGATCGTCGGGACATTGCACCGCACGGCTGCCATCAGCATCCCCGGCACGATCTTGTCGCAGGTCCCGACGCAGACGAGGCCGTCGAAGCGGTGGCTCTGCACCATGATCTCGATCGAGTCCGCGATGTTCTCCCGCGACGGAAGGGAGTAGCGCATCCCCTCGTGCCCCATCGCTATGCCGTCGCAGACGCCGATCACGCCGAACTCGAACGGCACCCCTCCGCCGGCCGCGATCCCTTCGCGGACCCGTTCCGCGAGCTGGCGCAGGTGGACGTGGCCCGGCACCGCCGTGGACCAGGCATTCGCGATCCCGATGAACGGCCGCTCCATCTCCCGGTCGGTCAGCCCGAGCGATCGGAGGAGCGACCTGTTCGGGGCCCGCTGGTACCCGACTTTCGTCTCATCACTCCGCATGGTACACAGGATGCGATCCGGCCCGGCAAAAGCTTATGGATCGCCGATCCGGATCTCGCCGGCACCGGCATCGACGGTCGCTTCGGTCCCGTCCGGCAGGTCGGCGATCGGTCGTTCGGGCCGGTCTACAAGGGGGATGCCGGCGATCAGGGCACCTGCCGCGATGATCATCTCGGCCTCGGTGTTGATGATCGCGGCCGGTGCGACTCCGTTCCGGGCAAGTCCGTAGAGGACGTACGAGCCCACGGTCGAACCCTTGCCGTGCGGGAAGGCGAGCACCCGGCCCGCGATAGACCGCCCCCGAAGTGGATGGTCGTCATCGATCACGACCCCTGTTGCGGGATCGACCCCGCCGAGAAACGAGATCGGGGCGTCCGTCACGAGCAGCAGGCCTGTACCGACCCCTTTTCCAATTCCGCGTGCCCGGGTTATCACTTCCACACCACATAAATGTCTTGACTCCACATCATATCTTGATATGGACGACACCATGCTGAACAACATCCACCCGCGGAGCGAGATCAACCTCCAGCTGGAGCTTCAGCAGATGGAGGCCCAGCACCTTGACCTGAAGATGAAGTTCGACATGCTGCAGAAGGAGAACGCCCATCTGCGCAAGGAGAACAACCAGCTCAAGAGGATGCCCCTCTTTGTCGCAGTCGTGGTGGACATGCTCGGCAACGGTGAGATCTATCTCCGCCAGCAGGGGAACAACCAGGAGTACCTGACCCATGTCGACACAGAGCTCTACCGGACGATCAAGCCCGGTACGAAGGTCGCGGTCAACAACTCCCTCTCCGTCGTCCGCGTCGTCGGCAACATCTACGACTCCCGGGTCCGCGTCATGGAGCTCGACGCATCGCCCGACGTCACCTTCCAGCAGGTCGGCGGCCTCATGGCCCAGATCGAGGAGGTCCGCGAGGCCGTCGAGTACCCCCTGACCAAGCCCGAGATCTTCGAGCGGATCGGGGTCGAACCGCCGAAGGGGATCCTCCTCCACGGTTCGCCGGGCACGGGCAAGACCCTGATCGCGAAGGCCGTCGCGCACGAGGCGAAGGCGACCTTCATCCGGATGTCGGGCTCGGAGCTCGTCCACAAGTTCATAGGCGAGGGAGCACAGCTCGTCCGCGAGCTCTTCTCACTCGCCCGCGAGCGGGCGCCGTCGATCGTCTTCATCGATGAGATCGACGCGGTCGGTTCGATCCGCACCAACGACGGGACATCGGGTTCCGCCGAGGTGCAGCGGACACTGATGCAGCTCCTGGCCGAGATGGACGGATTCAACACGCGCGGCGACGTCCGGATCATGGCTGCGACGAACCGCGTGGACATGCTCGACCCGGCCCTGCTCCGTCCGGGGCGGTTCGACCGGATCATCGAGATCCCGCTTCCGGACCCGGTCTCCCGGCAGGAGATCCTCCGGATCCATTCCTCCCGGATGCACCTTGTCGATGTCCGCCTCGACCTGATCACCGCGCAGACCGACAAGTTCTCGGGGGCCGAGCTCCAGGCCGTCTGCCGCGAGGCCGGCATGATCGCGGTGCGGCGCGAGGCGCGCTCGGTCACGCACGAGGACTTCCTCGCCGCGGTTGCGAAGGTCCGGGCCGACACCGCCAACGACGATCGGATGTACCGCTAAGGGGCGCCATGCGCCTCCTCTTTCTCCCCAAAGAGGGGCTCGACCTCTTTCAGACCCTGCTCGATTCGGAGACGAGCCGGCGGGTCCTCCGCTTCTACCACCCCCGCCGCTCGCCCTTCGGCGTTGCGGTCGAAGTCGCGACCCTCTCATCGGGGCTCTCGCTCGTCTCCGAGCTCCGATGGTACGTCCGCCGGTACGTCTCGGGCGCCCTTTTCGAGGTGGCCCCGGGCCGATACGCGACTCTCGCCCTTGCCTCCCAGGTCTACTACGGCCGCGAACTCCGACTCCACGAGCCCTGGGATGTCCGACGCCTCCTGGTCGCGCGAAACGGCGGCGTCGAGCGGATCGAGATCGACGCCGGCGCCGACACCGGCGAGTGCGCGGCGGCGTGCGAGGGGGCCGACGAGGTGCTGGAGGTCTGGGATGTCGTCGAAGAGGAGCTGCCGGCACCGGAGGTCCCCGTGACGACCCCGGCCCCTGCCGATGGCCCTGACGACAACGAAACCGATTGAACCCCCGGTCTGCCCAGGAATACACGCCTGACCGCTGCGGGATCCGATCCGCTGCCGCAGGACCTGTGGCGGTCGCCCGGGCACGTTCGCCTCGGTCTCCGCCCGAGTCCGGCGGGAGGGCTCCAGCGTATCCTTCGCAGAGCCGTCCTGTGTCTCCGCCGTCGGAGTCCGGGCCTTCCCAGCTTTTTTCCTCTGCCGCGCACCACTCTTCACCAGGAATCTTTCCCATGCAGTACGAGATCAAGTACAGGCCTTCCTACGCAATGGCCGTTGTCCGCCTCGAGCCCGGCGAGTCTATCGCGGCCGAGGCAGGCGCGATGACCTACATGACCCCCTCGATCCAGGTCAACAGCCGGCTGCGGCAGAAGGGGCTGTTCGGCAGCATCGTCTCCTCGGTGCTCGGGGGCGAGTCGCTCTTTGTCAACGACTACGTCGCGTCGGGAGGGCCGGGCGAGGTCGGCTTTGTCGCCGCGCCCGTCGGGGACATCGAGATGCTGGAGATCCGGCCCGACCACGGTTTCATCACACAGAGGGCGGCCTACGTCGCCTCGACGCAGGGCGTCAACCTCGACGTCCAGTGGCAGGGGTTCACGAAGGGGCTCTTCGGCCAGGGCCTCTTCATGATCAAGGTGACCGGTGAGGGCGTCCTCTTCGCCAACTGCTTCGGCGCACTCGACCGCCACGTTCTCGCGCCGGGCGAACGGCTCGTGGTCGACAACTTCCACCTGGTCGCCTTCTCCGACTCCTGCAAATACGAGATCCGGAAGTTCGGCGGCTGGAAGTCGACGATCCTCGGGGGAGAGTGGCTCGTGACGGAGATCGAGGGGCCGGGCGAGGTGTACATCCAGACCAAGAACATCCGCGAGTTCGCGGACTGGCTCTGGACGGTGCTCGGCCCGAAGGTGGCGGCGACGCGGAGCGGGTGAGGCGGGGCGTCCCCTCCGCTCCCGGCGCCGCGTGCCCGTCTGCGCGATGGGGAGTGGTGCAGCCGGCACGGGCCCCGTCGGAGGCCCGGGGGTACCGACCGTGCCGGCGGTACCGCTCTCCCAGGAACACGGGGGTACCATCGTGGTGATCCCGATCACAGGTTGGAATGGAGACGGGCCGGGCGGCGCCGCGAGGGTGTCGCCGGCGTCGGACCACCCACGGGCCCGTCTCCCGCGACCCGGCTTTTCTGGCTGACGTTCACGTCGTCGACACCGGGGGGCAGTTTTTCAGAACGGGTGACGGGATTCTGCTCGATGATGCTAATTGCAATCTCTATTCCATCCCGGATCTTCTGATCTCGAAACGCCTGTTCTGGTACTCCAAACACATTTGACCGTGACGAGGGGCGGTTATTCTCACTATGTGACGCACTACATGGAACCGCTCCCCGCTCGCCCCATCGACTTCGCGAACCCCGACGACGTGGCGAAGCATGACCGGATGGTCGGCCTCGTCGAGGCGATGCTCGACCTCCACCGCCGGCTGCCCTCCGCCGCGACGGAGCACCAGAAACGCCTGATCGAGATGCAGGTCGAGCAGGCCGATCGCGCGATCGACGACCTGGTCTTCGACCTCTACGGGCTCACCCCCGACGAGCGCGCCGTCGTCGAGGCGAGTGTCAGGGCAAAAGGGTGAGGGGCGGGCCCCGCTCAGTACCCGGACGACGCCCGTACTCGTGCGAAAAACCACTGGAGCACGACCGCCCCGGCGCCGCGCGTCCGTTCGCCCGCGGCGTCCGCACCCCGCTGGAACGGCCCGCTCATCCCGCCTCCTCTCCTGCTGGCGCGCCCCGCGTGCGGCGGTACGGGTGGTACTGGCGGTAGGTGCGGTACCAGTCCCGGAGAGACAAGATCGGCTCCGTCTCCGCCGTCTTCGTCCCGACAGTCCCGGAAGCCGTGCGCCGGTACGACCAGTACGGCCGGCACACCCGGTCCCGCCTCGGCGGTCTCAGAGTGAGACGACGCCCGAGAAGACCGTCTCGGCCGGCCCGGTCATGGTCGTCTCGTGCCCGACCGCGATCGTGAGCGGGCCGCCTGTCGTCTCGACCTCGACCGTTGCGCCCACGAGCCCGAGCCGGGAGGCGATCGCGGCCGAAGCGGTCGCGCCGGTGCCGCAGGAGAGGGTCTCGGCCTCGACCCCGCGCTCGAACGTCCGGACGCGGATGGCGCCGGGCCCCGTGACCTGGACAAAGTTCACGTTCGCCCCCTCGGGAAACGAGGAGTGGCTCCGGATCGCGGGCGCGACGGCCTCGAGGTCGATCGCGTCGAGGTCCTCGACGAAGACGACCGCGTGCGGCACGCCCGTGTTCACGGCCCGGACCTCGTGCCCGTCGACCTCCTCGAGGTACTCCCCGTCTCCCAGGGCCGGGATCGCGCTGCGCTCGAAGGCCGGGTCGGGCATACCGATCGTCGCCTCGAAGGCGCCGTCCTCGTCGTACCCGGCCTCCACCGGGACCGGGCCCGCCCCGGTCTCCACGACGAACGCCTCGCCCGCGTACTCGCGGTCGACCGCGTACTTCGCCAGGCACCGGACCCCGTTGCCGCACATCTCCGCCTCGGAGCCGTCGGGCTGGAGGAGGCGCATCCGCAGGTCCCCGCCGTCGCCCCTCGACAGGAAGAGGATGCCGTCGCCCCCGATCCCGAAGCGCCGGTCGCAGTAGAGCCGGGCGAACTCGGGCTTCATCGGCTCGGGGACGACCACTCTCGCGTACTCGTCGATCAGCACGAAGTCGTTGCCGTTTCCGTGGAGCTTCTCAAAGGGCAGGTCCATGTGAAAAGAGGATGGGGCCCGGCCGCTCATCTAGGTGCCGACGCCTCAGGACCGCGCCGCCGAGGACCCCCACTTCTGGATCGCCTGTTCGAGCTCGTAGTGGTCTTTCGCGTACTCCTCGGCGGAAACGCCCTCCATGAAGGCGTCCACGGCCTGGCGCATCGCGCGGGCGCCAGCCGCGGTTCCGCCGGGGTGACCGTGGATCCCCCCGCCGGCCTGGAGCACAAGGTCCGTGCCAAGCGCCGCGAGTTCGGCCGCGACCTTGCCCGGGTGCAGTCCGCCCGAGGAGACCGGGAAGACCTGTTTCAGGCCGTAGCAGCGGCAGAGCAGGGCCTCGTTATCGCCGCGGATCTCCTCGACCGGGACGTGTCCCATCTTGCCCGATGCCGTCCCCGTGTGAAGCTGATCGCCCCCGACCATCCGCACGAGCCGGGCGAGGGGGCGCATCGCGATACCGTGGTCGGGGCTCCGGGTCATCGCGGCGTGCATGGTGCGGTGGATGTGGAGCGGGACCTTGATCGACGGGTCCTCGGCGAGCGCCTGGACCGCGTCGAAGCCGGAGGTGAGCACGTCGACCATCAGCATGTTCGCGCCCTGCTCGAGCGCGGACTCGGCCCGCTCCAGGATCCGGTCGGCCCGGGTCGAGATGTTGACCGCGTACAGGACGTGCCGCCCCGTCTCGGACTGCGCCTCGTCGAGCCGGGCCATCACGGCGACCACGCGGTCGACGAGCGGGCAGAACGCCTGGTTTGTCAAAGTCTCGTCGTCCTTGATCAGGTCCACGCCCCCGATCGCGGCCTCGTAAGCGACCTTCGCCGTGTCCTCGGGCGAAAGGCCGACCTTCGGTTTGATGATAGTGCCGACGTGCGGCCGCTTCGTGGTCCCGACGAGCCGCCGGACGCCTTCCATCCCGAACTTTGGACCGTGGAACGGCGCCACGAGCGTGTCGGGGTACTCGACGTCGAGGAGCCGTACCGATTCGAGCCGGCCGAGCCCGAAGAGGTTGCCGGCGAAGACCGAGAGGTACTGGGCGACGTTCCCCGGCTCGAAGATCTCGACGGGGTACCGGATCCGCGTTACGTAGCCCGTACCATGAGGCTCTACCGACTCGACCACGCCGTCGAGCCGGCGGATGTACTCAGTCGTGGTCGAGATGTCGGTCCAGGTCCCCGTCGTCTCCTCCTCGGCGAGCGCCTGTGCGGCGAACTCGGGGGTCGTGTCGGCGCGGGGGTGGTAGTAGTAGGTTGCGAACAGGTCGGCCATGGTTCTCACCGGATCTGAGGGGTTTAGGCATGTGCAGGGTATATGCCTTTCTCCATGCGGCGGGCGGGGCTTGCTGTCCTCACCGTCCCTCACGGTTATGCTGATGCATGAGGCTCCCGGCGTCCTGGCGGCGTTTCTGCGTCCGCTCCTGTTCCGGCCGGATCGAAAAGTTCGGCGGCGACCTGTCGATAGTGATCTCCGGGATACTGCGGTCCGAAGCCGGTCGTCCGTCGCTCAACGGCAAGTGGCCCCGTGGTCCGCCGTCTGTACCGACGCCAGGTGTCCCCGGCAATCCCGACCTGGTGGAGGCGTCGTCTGCCTCGAACGGAGCCTCCGGGATCAGGCTGCGCTCTCCCTGTTGGTGGTCGTTGACGACACGACGGTTTTTCCCTGCGCGGTATGGGTCAGCCCCTCTCGCTGCGCTGGTGGAACTCCTCGATCGACCACCCGAGGTAGTCGCGGATGATCAGCCAGGCCATCGAGGGTGGGATCGCGCCCGCCTCCGTGATGATCAGATCCACGTATTCGGCGGGGGTCACGTCGAAGGCCGGGTTCCGGACCCTGACATGGGGCAGAGTCGCCGCGATCTCGTCCGAGAGCACCTCGGAAGCAGGTCGCTCCTCGATCGGGATCCGGTCCCCGCGGAGAGTGAAGGGCGCGAACTTGTAGGTCTCGGCCGCGACCACGACATTCGTAGCCGCCTCGTGGGCCGCGAGCGCGATCGGAGCCGTGCCAATCTTGTTTGCGACCGCGCCGTTCACGGTGATGGCGTCGGCTCCGACGATGACGAGGTCGACCTCGTTCACGAACGACCGCGCGGCAGAGTCGACGATGTAGTTGGTCCGGATCCCCTCATCGTTCAGGCGTCGGATCGTCAACAGCCCCTGCCCTCTTGGCCGGACCTCGGTCGCGAAGACCTCGATCGCCTTGCCCTGCCGGTGGGCCGCGACGATGCAGGCGAGGGCGGCCTCGGAGTTGCAGTGGGTCATGACTACGTCGCCGTCGAGAATCTGCCGGGCACCGAACTCACCGATCTTCTCGACCGCGCCGAACGAGGACGCGATAAACGCCCGGGCGCGCTCGTGGAGCGCAGCCCTCGCGTCCTCGAGCGGGAGATCGGGCTCGAGGGTCCGCATCACGGCCCTGACTGCGTTCGGAAGCGAGACCGCGGTCGGTCGGGTCGCGACCAGCAGGTCCGCGGCCTGCCGCATCTCGATCCGGAACTCGTCGAGCGTTGTTGCTGTTAGGCGTGCAGCATGGGCGTCGAGTGCCTCGACCGCGGCCCGGGCGATTCGCCCGGCCCCGCGGATCTCCATGCTTCGGATCCCGTCCGCCGTCTCCTCCAGCGTCATGTCAGCGTCAATCATTACATGTTGGACCGTGTACAAAGATGTTGGTATCACCGACATGACATCTGCGCGCATTGCCGTCGTCTTCGACTCGGCCGGGACCCTGCTCAGCACGTGGCGTACGGCGAAGGATGTGCTCACCGGGGAGGTCATGCCCGATGTCCAGACCACGACCCTGACCACGGAGTCGCCGGACCGGGTGCTGACCATGCTCCCCGTGAGGCCCCGGGACGTGATGGCCGAACCGACTGCGACCCTCCTCTCGACCTATCTCGCCGCCAACGAGTTCAGCTACGCCGTCTCCTGTGCGAACCGCGCAGTCTCGTTCGACGAGGTCGGCGCCGCCCTCTTCGGCGATCGACGCGCCCGGGTCGGCGACCTCCAGGACTGTATCCGGGCGGTCTGGGTGTGCTGCCGGGACCAGCCGGCCGTGGCCCTGAACGCGGGCGTGATCGTGAACCTGGCCCTCCCCGGGGTCGAGTACACGATCGCGACCGGCGGCGTGCCGTTCCCGGGGGCGGTCGAGGCGATCCGGGGCCTTGGCGTGCTCGGGGCCGATGTCTACGTCGCCTCGGGGGACCGGGTCGATAAGCTCCTGCCCATGACGCGGATCCTCGGCATCCCTGACGACCGGGTCCACGGCACGGCCACTCCGTCCGGAAAGGCCGCGATCGTCCGCAGGCTCAACAAACGCTACGACCGGGTCCTGATGGTCGGTGACGGCGAGAACGACGTCGCGGCCATGCGCGAGGCGGACCTTGGCATTCTCTCCCTGCAGCAGCCGGGCGAGCGATCGGCGTCGGTCAGGGATGCGGCCGGCCGGACCATCACGGATCTGGCCCAGGTCGTCGACATCGTGGCCGGGCTTTCGGACGAACTGAAGGCAGATAAAAGATAATATCGTAGATCAGCCACACTTACAGGTAGGGACGCATCACAATGACCGCATTGATCACCATACGGGACCTTTCCATGGTCTTCGACGGCACCGAGGCCCTCAAGAAGATCAGTTTCGAGATCGGCGAAGGCGAGATCGTTGGGATCATCGGCCGTTCGGGAGCGGGCAAGACCG
>CAYWVY010000026.1:0-18384 GCA_964461885.1 uncultured Methanospirillum sp.
GCGGTCGCGCTCCTCGTCCTCCGCAGAGAGTAACCCCAACACCCCACTCTTTTTCGCAGGTTGCCTTTCTCCTCCAGATAACTTCTCCCGCCTCTGGACAGTTCGTCTCCTCTGACGCAACGGCCCATTTTCGCGGTCCATCCCGGCACTGATCAACCGCCGTATTGAGGCAATCTTCCGAGCTTGAGCGACTGGCTCTCTTTCCGGTTCGGCCTGGTGGTTCGGTGCAGCGGGAAAACCGATTATTCCCAACACGAATATCGTCCCGGGTCCGCGACGACGTCGCAACGAGACGAGGTCCTCTAACGGATCTTGAATTCCCGTCCCTTCCGGGATTAAAAACATAATGGGGTATATCAACTTACGCAAAGAATCTCTTCGACATTTGTGTCGATTATTACCTTCGGGAATAACACAACAGTTTTATCGGGTGAAATTCAAGTTTAGATCGAATGGAGTGCAGCCCTTTTTTCAGGATCGGACTTCTTGTTTTCGTCGCCCTGATCGCAACCCCGTTTGTATCAGCGGCGACGGTCCAGGTCACCGGTCCAATGGTCATCTCGTCTCCAGGGACATATGTCCTCGCGCAGGACATCGCCACCAGCCAGAACCCGGCGATCTCGATCAAATGCTCCAATGTTATCTTTGACGGCAACGGGCACACCATCGACGGAGTCAACGCGCCGAACTCGTTCGGTATCCAGGTCAATAACGGCGGCACGCCTCTTTCGGGCGTGACCGTCAAGAACGTCAGGCTCACGGATTGGTACGACGGCATCTACTTCAAGGGAGTGAACGCCGGTCGAATCGAATCGGTAACGGCCACGAGCAACGTGAGGGCGGGCATCAGCCTTCGCACGGCAAACGACAACGTCATCTCCGGGTGCACCGCGAACGGAAACGGACAGGGGATGTATATCTGGTCCGAGTGCTCGAGGAACCGGGTAGAGTCCTGCACCATGTCCAACAACGCCGAGATGGGACTCTGGCTGGCCTCGACCGGCCGCACCGCGAGCGGGATCGTCTACGACTCGACGGCCAACCAGGTCATCGGGAACACGGCCACCGGAAACAAGCGGATGGGGCTCTACGTGGACTTCTCCCATGGCAACGTCCTCTCGAACAACCACGTCACCTCCAACGGTGCCTTCGGTATCTTCCTGGACTACTCCACCCGGACCCGTATCGAGTCCAACACGGTCTCCGGGGGGTCCGAACAGGCCATCTACCTCTACGATGCTGATAGCACCGACATCATCGGTAATACCGTCTCCGGGGCGGGCGACTACGGGATCTGGATCTCGTCGTCAAGCGGCAACACTCTCCGGTCCAACGTGATCACGCGGAACGGGAAGGGTGGCCTCGTCCTGAACGGCGAGGAGACCATCCCCGCGAACGACAACAAGGTCGTCTCGAACACGGTCCGCGACAACGGGGATGTGGGAATGTACCTCTGCCGCTCGAGCGGCAACACCATCGCGAACAATCACTTCTCCAACCCGGTGAACGCTCGGTACGGCGGCAGCTGCGGGCCAAGCACCTGGTCGGCCCAGCAACAGGCCGGCGCCTCGATCGTCGGCGGACCGGCGACCGGCGGCAACTACTGGAGCTCCCCGTCGGGGAACGGTTTCTCCGACACGACTCCCGACGCGAACGGCGACGGGATCTGCGACCGGTCCTACGCGATCAACTCGGCCAACATCGACCTCCTGCCGCTCGCCCGCGCCTCCGCAGCCCCCGGGACCGTTACGACGACCGCGGCCCCCACGACCACAGGTTCGCCCACGGTTCCCGCCGTCCCGTCGCCGACTGTGACCGCGGTGCCTCCGGTGCCGCAGGCACCGTTCCCCTCGGCACATGCCCTGCCCTGCACGATCGAGGCCGAACATTTCGATGTCGGCGGCGAAGGCGTTGCGTACGGCGACTACGAGCCCGTGAACCAGGGCACGAACACGGCCCTCCGCCCCGGCGAGGGTGTGGACATCGACACCGGCGGCGGGATCACCAACGTCGGGTACATCCGTGACGGCGAATACCTCGAATACACCGTCGACGTGAACGCCGCCGGCAACTTCGCCCTCACTCTTCGCGCCGCGAACCCGGACCCGGCCGCGAAGGCCGTGAAGGTCTACCTCGACGGCGCTCCCGCCGGGCAGGTGCCCGTAGGACCGACCGGCAGCTGGTCCGTCTACCAGGAGTTCGCCGGCTCCGCCCCATTCCAACTGACCCAGGGTCGCCACGTGGTGAAGATCGCGTTCGAAGGGGTCTACCGGATCAACCTGGACCGGCTCGCCTTCTCGACCGTTGCCGCACCGACCGCCGCGCCCACGATCATGGCCACTCCCCCGCCGGTCCTGCTCCCCGCATCGACGGTAGCGCCCACGGCCAAACCCGAACTGCAGAACACCTCGCTCCCCGCCCTGCCCGGCGCCGCCGGTTCCCCCCTCGATCCCGATAACGACGGGCTGTACCAGGATGTGAACGGCAACGGGCGGACCGACTTCGCCGACGTCACGCTCCTCTTTAACAACCTCGGAGAAGTCGCGAGCACCTATCCGGCCACGGTCTTCGACTTCAACGCGAACGGCCGCATCGACTACAGCGATGTGATCGCCCTCTACGGCTGGCTCTGAGCCGCCACTCACTTTTATATAGTCCGGTCTCCTCCCCCTCTCCCGAACCGCCATGGAGAATGTTCTCATCGTTTACGCCGCGCCCGAGCCCAAGTCCCTCAACGGCGCCCTGCTCGCGGCCGCTCTCAAGACCTTTGCGGACCAGGGCAAGCGCGTGGAGGTCTCGGACCTCTACGGCATGCAATTCAAGGCCGTGCTCGACGAGACCGACTTCCCGAACCGCCGGGACACCACGGTCTTCAACCCGGCCGCCGAGCAGGTCCACGCCATGGCCTGCGGGTCGTTCGCACCCGACATCGCATCCGAGATCGAGAAGGTCCGGCGTGCCGATCTCCTGATCGTGCAGTTTCCCCTCTGGTGGACCTCGATGCCGGCGATCCTCAAGGGATGGTTCGACCGTGTCTTCGTCCAGGGATTCGTGGTGAACGTCGGCACGGGCGAGGTGTACGGCCGCGGGCTCCTCCGGGGGAAGAGGGCGCTTGTCGTCGTTACTGCCGGCTCGTCGCCCGAGCTCTATGCCCCCGACGGACCGCACGGCGACCTCCACGAGCACCTCCGGTCCCTGACCCACACCACCCTCGAGTTCTGCGGCGTCGAGGTGCTGCCGACCCACGTGGTGTACAACGCGGCGGGGATTGCGCCTATCGACGCCGACCGCGAGGTCGAACTGTACCAGGACCGCCTCCTCGCCATCGATGCGTGAGCCTTATGTCGCACGAATGCATATGGAGTAAGCCATGACGCAGCTCTCTGGCGTCGAGGGGCAGGCAGCCCTCGTCCTCGCCCGCCGGGCGGTCGAGGCAGCGGTGCGGCGCGAGCCGTTCGACCGGGGGGCGCTTCCGCCGATCTTCAACGAACGGCGGGGCGTCTTCGTCACCCTGACCGAGAACGGGCAGCTCCGGGGGTGCATCGGTCTCCCGTACCCGATCGCCCCGCTCGACGACGCGATCGTGGAGGCCGGCGGGTCGGCCGCGCTCAGGGATCCCCGGTTCTCGCCGGTACGGCCGGCCGAGCTCTCGCAGATCCGGGTCGAGGTGACCGTGCTGACCACGCCGGCGCCAATCCCCGGGCCGGCCGAGAGCCGGGCCGACCACGTCGAGATCGGGAGGCACGGCCTGATCGTGCGCGGCCAGGGGACGAGCGGACTGCTTCTGCCGCAGGTGGCGACCGAGTACGGCTGGACGCCCGTCGCGTTCCTCGACCAGACCTGCATCAAGGCCGGGCTCCCAAGCGGGTGCTGGCGAACGCCCGCAGTCGAGGTCAGCCTCTTCGAGGGCCAGATCTTTCACGAGTAGGAGCGACATGGCGTTCGGATTCGAGCAACAGCACAAGGATATTGCCGGCCGCGTCGGGCGGCTCAGGGTCGGGACGAAGGTCGTCCGGACCCCGGCCCTGCTCCCGGTGGTCAATCCCCACCTCCAGATCGTCACCCCCGCGGAGATGCATGCAATGGGCGTCGAAGCCCTGATCACGAACGCTTACATCTTCTACCGGAGCGACCAGTTCCGCGATGTCGCCCTCGAGCGCGGGCTCCACGCGGTCCTCGACTTCCCGGGCGTGATCATGACCGACTCCGGGTCGTTCCAGCTCTCGGTGTACGGCGACGTGGAGGTCGGCAACCGCGAGACCCTCGCGTTCCAGCAGCGGATCGGCTCGGAGATCGTCGTCCCGCTCGATTTGCCGACACCGCCGTCGGCCGACCGGGCGACGGCCGAGGCCGAGCTCGCCATCACGCTCGCCCGGATCGACGAGGCCCGGGAGATCGTCGGCGACGCCGCCCTCCTCGCGGCCCCAGTCCAGGGCGGGCTCTTCGAGGACCTCCGCGAGGAGGCCGGCCGGGCCGTGAGCGACGGCGGCACCGTGATCGCGCCGATCGGCGCCGTGGTGCCGCTCATGGAGAACTACCGCTACCGCGACCTCGTCCGGGTCGTGCTCGCGGCCAAGCGCGGGCTCTCGCCGGGAACCTGCGTCCACCTCTTCGGGGCCGGCCACCCGGCCATGCTCGCGCTGGCCGTCGCGATGGGCTGCGACCTCTTTGACTCGGCCGCGTACGCGCTCTACGCTAAGGAGGGACGATACCTGACCGTCCATGGGACCCTCGCGCTCGCCGAGCTCGCCGAGCTCCCCTGCTCGTGCGCGATCTGCCGCTCGCACTCGGCCGACGAGATCCGCGCCTCGCCCGAGCGCGAACGCCTGCTCGCGCTCCACAACCTCGCCGTGACCCTTGGCGAGATGGCGCGGATCCGGCAGGCGATCCTGGACGGGACCCTCTGGGAGCTCGTGGACGAGCGCTGCCGCTCCCACCCCCGGCTCCTCGACGGCTACCGCGAGCTCCTCAGGGCGTCGCCCGCGCTCGAGGTCTCGGACCGGTCCACGAAGCGCCGGTTCTTCTACCGCGGCGACGAGTCCTGCGGCCGCACCGAGGTCGTCCGGTACCACCGCGACCTCGAGCGGTTCGCGCTCGGCGGCCGGGTGCTGGTCTCGTTCGAGAACCGGCCCGAGCCCGGGTACGACCACTGTCTCGGCTTCCGCCCGCCCTTCGGACCCTATCCGCCCGGCCTTGCCGAGACCTTCCCGATCGGCCAGTGCGAGGTCCCGTCCTGGGACGAGGCGATGGTCCGATCCGGGTGCGAGGGGCTCGCGGCGCTCGCCAGGGCGAACCCCGACGCGACCCTATCGGTCCGGTGCGGGGCGCGCTGGGCCCCGCTCGTCACGACCGCAGTCCCCGAAGCGCAGGTGCTCGCCGATGAGGATTGAGATCCGCGCCCGCGACGGGCTTGGGCGCGGCGGGACCCTGGTCCACGGCGACCTCAACCTCCCCTCCCCGGGCGTCGCGGATACCTCCGCCCTCTTCCCCTCGCTCGGGCTGCGAACGCTGGAGAACGTCCCGCTCGCCGCCGGCGAGACCTTCGTCCGCGCCTGGCTGGTTCCGGGCGAGGAGCCGCACGCGGTCCACCCGGCCGATACCGGCCCCGTCTCCCCCGGCGCGGCCCTCATGGTCGCGAACTGGCACACGGTCCTGGCGGACCCGGCCGCGTACGTCCGATTCCTGGTCGCGCTGAAGGAGCGGCTCCCGCCGGACGCCCCCCTGTACGCGCCAGCGGCCGCCCTCCCGTCGAACGCGGCCCTGCTCGCCTGGTCCGGGTTCGACCTGTTCGACTACACGGGCCCGGACCTCGCGACCGTTCGGAACCGGTTCCTCACGACCGAGGGCGAGTTTCCCGCCGACGCGCTCGAGAGCGGGATCTGCTCCTGCCCCGGGTGCGCCTCAGGCGATCTCGGCCGGCACAACCGGCTCGCCCTCGACTCCGAGCTCGCCCTCGTCCGGCGGTTCGTCCACGAAGGCCGGCTCCGGGACCTGGTCGACGCCCGCTGCCGCCTTGACGCGCCCTCCGTCGCCGTGATGCGCCTGCTCGACCGCCGGTACGCGTTCGTCGAGCGCTGGACCCCCGTGACGGGCCCCGCGCCCATGCGCGCGAACTCCGCCGAGGCGCTCGGCCGGCCGGAGGTGCGCCGCTTTGCCGAGCGGGTGCTCGAGCGGTACCGTCCCGCCCGGACAGACGCGGTCGTGCTCCTGCCCTGCTCGGCGCGGAAGCCGTACTCCCTCTCCCGCAGCCACGCCCTTTTCGCGTCCGCGGTCCGCGACCGGGCGCACGAGCTGATCGTGACCTCCCCGCTCGGGATCGTCCCGCGGGAGCTCGAGCTCTGCTACCCGGCCGCGCACTACGACGTCCCCGTGACCGGGTACTGGGACGCGGAGGAGGTCGCCGTGATCGCGGCCTCTCTCGCCTCCTACCTCGAGCGCCACGGCTTCTCGCGCGTGATCGCCCACCTCGAGGGCGGGGCACTCCGCGTGGCCGAGGTCGCGGCCGGTACGGTGGGATGCGCGCTCGAGCCGACGGTCGTCGACGGCCGGCCGACCTCGGAGGCCTCCCTCGCGCAGCTCGACGCGGCCCTCGACGGTTCCCGCCGGCAGCGCGAGGACCCTCTCCGCGGCCTCGCCCTCTACCAGTTCGACTGCGAACTGACCTCGGCAGGGCTCCGGAGCCGCGGGCGGTACCCGAACGTCCAGTACCTCCGCGGCCGGAACCCCGTCTTCGGGATCGACGCGGCCTCGGGCCTGCTCCGGCCGACCTTCGAGGGCTGGTCCCTTCTCGGCGACGGCTACCGCGTTGAGATCGACGACTTCGTGCCCCAGGGCGACGTGCTCGCCCCCGGCGTGCTCAACGCGGACCCGCGGATCCGCCCCGGGGACGAGGTGCTCGTGGTCGGCCCGTCCGCGTATGCGACCGGGCGCGCGGCCATGTCCGCCGGCGAGATGCTCCGGTCCGCGCGCGGGGTCGCGGTCAGAAGGCGTAAGGTAATGAAACGGGAGTGCAAATAAGTGCAGAAGAACCCGCGAAGTTCGGAGGCAGTCTGAGTGTCCAGAGTGGTGAAGGCCGAAGCGCTGGCCGACCGCGTGCATGCGCTCGTGGTCGAAGCGCCGCACGTGGCCCGGCATGCACGGGCCGGGCAGTTTCTGATCGTCCGCGTCGATGCCGAAGGAGAGCGCATCCCTCTCACTATCTCGGCCGTCGAGGGCGAGATGGTCCGGGTGATCTTCATGACGGTCGGCGCGACAACGCACCGCCTCGCCGAGCTCGGGCCCGGCGACGAGATCCGGGACGTGGTCGGCCCGCTGGGACGGCCGAGCGAGATCCCCGAGAAGAGCACGTGCGTCGTCGTCGGTGGGGGGGTCGGCATCGCCTCCTGCCCAATCATCGCCCGGGCCCTGAAGGCGGCCGGCAACCGCGTGATCGGGATCATCGGGGCGCGGAACGCGGACCTGCTGATCCTCGAGGACGAGATGCGGGAGGTCTGCGACGACCTCTTCGTGACCACGGACGACGGGTCGAAGGGGCGCCACGGGTTTGCCGCCGACGTGCTGAAGGAGCTGATCGAAGAGGAGGAGATCGACTGCGTCTGGATCATCGGCCCCGCGATCATGATGAAGGTCACGAGCGGCGTGACCCGGCCGAAGGGGATCCGGACCCTGGTCAGCCTGAACCCGATCATGGTCGACGGGACGGGAATGTGCGGCTCCTGCCGCGTGATCGTGAACGGCGAGACGCGGTTCGCCTGCGTGGACGGTCCCGAGTTCGACGCCCACGCTGTGGACTTCGACCGGCTGATGCAGCGGCAGCGGATCTACCTCGAGGAGGAGCGCGAGGCGCTCGAGCACCACCACGCGTCCCGCTGCGGCTGCGAGACGGGGGCCCACCATGGCTGATCGGGCTCCGGCAACGCGGGTGAACGACTTCGCCGAGGTCGACCTCGGGCTCTCGCCCGGCGAGGCGGTTGCCGAGGCGGAACGGTGCATCCAGTGCAAGAAACCGTTCTGTGTCACTGGCTGCCCGGTCGGGATCGACATCCCAAGTTTCATCCTCGCCATCGCGGAGGGGCGCTTTGCCGATGCGCGGGAGCGAATCCTCGAGGCGAACCTGCTTCCGGCCGTCTGCGGCAGGGTCTGTCCGCAGGAGACCCAGTGCGAGGGAGCCTGCATCCTCGGCAAGAAGGGGATTGCGATCAACATCGGGGCTCTTGAGCGGTTCGCGGCCGATGTCGGCGAGGACACGGGAACCGGACAGGCCCGGCCTGCCCGGTCCACGGGCCGGCGCGTGGCCGTCGTGGGCTCGGGCCCGGCCGGCCTCTCGGCCGCCGCCGAGCTGGCGCGGCTGGGCCACGCGGTCACGCTCTTCGAGTCGCTGCACGAGCCCGGGGGCGTCCTCGTGTACGGTATCCCCGAGTTCCGTCTCCCGAAGGCGATCGTCAGAGCCGAGATCGAGCGCGTGCTCGCCCTCGGCGTCGAGCTGCGGACCAACATGCTCGTCGGCACCTCGGTCCCGGTGGACGAACTTCTCGGGTACGACGCGGTCTTCGTCGCGACGGGCGCCGGGCTGCCGGCGTTCATGGGCATCCCGGGCGAGGAGACGAACGGGGTCTATTCGGCGAACGAGTTTCTGACGAGGGTCAACCTGATGCGCGCTGACCGGTTCCCCGAGGCGGGGACGCCGATCAAGCGCGGGAGCCGCGTCGTGGTCACGGGCGCCGGCAATGTCGCCATGGACGCGGCGCGCGTCGCCCGGCGACTCGGGGCCCGGGTCACGCTCGTCTACCGCCGGCGGGAAGAGGACTTCCCGGCCCGGCGGGACGAGGTCAGGCACGCGAAGGAGGAGGGAGTCGAGTTCGTGACCTGCGCCGCGCCCGTCCGGATCCTCGGTGAGCCGGCCGTGACGGGGGTCGAGTGCGTCCGCATGACGATGTGCGACCTCGATGAGAGCGGCCGGCCCACGCCGAAGGAGATGGAGGGCTCGTCGTTCACGATCGACGCGGACATCGTGATCCAGGCGATCGGGACGAGCCCCAACCCCCTGCTCGTCCGGCTCCTCCCCGGGGCCGAGACCGGGCGGAAGGGAAACCTGGTCGTGGACGAGGACGGGCGCACCACCGTGCCCCGGGTCTACGCCGGGGGCGACATCGCGACGGGGGCCGCGACCGTGATCGTCGCGATGGGGGCGGGCAAGCGGGCGGCCGCCGCGATCGACGCCGATCTCCGGGGAGCAGGCCCTGCCTGAGTCGGCCCCGCGCGCCGCGCCCTTTTCGAAAAACCCCTATTCTCCTCTCTCGAACGGTCCCCGTACTTCGACAGGTTTAACCCTTCCTGTGCGAACAGTACCCTGTTTATGGCGAAATCTGCTCTGCTGCTGGCCCTGATAGCGGTGCTGGTGGGTGGCCTGTTCGTCGCGGGGTGTACGACTGGAACCCCCAGCAACGTCACGGTCATCACCTCCACTCCGTCCGAGACGACCATCGCAACCACTGCTCCGATCGCGACGGAGACCCCCGTCGAGATCGTGACGGCACCGGCGCCGATCACGATCGAACCCACTGCGAACATCACCGAACCGACGGCGAACGCGACGCCGACTCCGAACGCGACTCCGAACGCGACGGCGACGGTCACGTCGACCGCGACCTCCTACATGGAGCAGGACTCGGGCTACACCGGCGGCTCCTTCGCCCCGGTGACGTCGATCCCGACGTCCGTCCTCCCGGGACAGGAGACGATCGCGCCGATCGTCACCCCCGTGACCACCGACCCGGGCCTGACCCCCGAGCCGACGTCAGTGACGACCACGTCCCCGGGCAGCGACCCCACGACGATCACGACGACGGCTCCTACCGCGAACCCCACGACGATCCGGACATCTGCTCCGACCACGAACCCCACGACGATCCGGACGGCCACCCCGGCAACGGCACGGCCCACGACGGTCAAGACAGCCACCCCGGCCACCGCGAAGCCCACGACGGTGAAGACGGCCACTCCCACCCCGCGGCCCCCGACGAAGACGCCGACCCCCACCGTGGTCAAAACCACGATCCCGATTCCGCCCGTTGTGCCGACGGACACCGTTCCCCCGGTCCTGCCTTCGGGGACCTCAACGCCGCCCCCCAAACCCCCCGTATTCTGATACCGATATCCTTTTTTTCCGCTTCCTGAACCGACCTCGATCAGCTCCAGGTCGAGCGCTCCCGAGTGACACCCTTGCAGTCCCGCGGCGTGACCACGCCGTGAGCCGTGCGCCCCGGTCAGCTCTCCACGGCGTGCTTCACCCGACCTCTCGCCAGGATGGAGCAACCGCGCCCCGACTGCGGAACGGTTCGTACCCCCGTGCTCGACGAGCCGGCGCCGGCACGGAGTCGGCGCCTGGAAAAAGAGGTGAGGGGGAGAGGCCCCGCGCCGTTCAGTCGTCGAGGTAGTCGACCAGGATGCCCGTGTTGTCGACGGCCGTCTCGATCGCGATCTCGAGCCCGAGCGGGCCGATCGCCGCCTCGAGCTCCTGCCGCGGCCGCTGCGTGATGACCGCGATCGAGGGGCCGACCGAGGACATGCCCACGAACTCGAACCCGGCCTCGCGGAGATGGTTCATGTGGGCATAGATCGCGAAGGTGTGGTGCTCGATCTCGGCACGCTTGGAGCCCCGGAACTCGATCTCCCAGATCACGTCCCCCACCTTTCTGACGTCGCCCGCCTCGAGCGCGGGGATAAGGTCCATCAGGAGCAGGTAGGCCTTGAGCTCGCGGTCGTAGTAGTCGAGGGTCCGGGCCCGGTTCATGAGCAGGTCGAACTCCTTCGCCCCCGCCGACGAGATCTCCGAGGACGGGATGATAATATAGACCGTGTAGCCCTCCGCGAACGGGTGCTGGTACACGAGGGTCAGCCGGTCGCCCATCACGGCCATCCCGCCGTAGGTGCTGACCGACGGTCCGACCCCGGTCTCGAACCCGAAAGCGATCTGGCCCTCCGCGGTCTCCTCGACGTAGTTGTGACCGAGGAGGAGACGGAGCTGGTCGTCCGAGAACGGGGAGCCGACCGCCGCGTTCAGGGCGTGGGCGAGCGCGATCAAAACCGTGCTCGTCGACCCGAGCCCGACGTGGGGGTGGGCGTGGTGGTCCGCCCGGACGCAGAACCTGCCGGTATACCCGGTGGCTGCACGAAAGACCGCGAGGAAGTGGCGCACGAGGGGCTCGCGGGCGTACCGGATCTCGTCCGGGCCGTCCGTGCAGCGGACCTCCACGGTCGTGGGGAGGGCGATCGCGAACCCCAGGCCGCCGCCGCCCGGCTGCTCGGGGGCGAACCGGTTCATGTCCATCACGGTCAGGTGGATCCGCGACGGCGCGCGGACGCGGATCGTGCCGCCGTACGGGTGGAGCTCGCAGCCCTTCTCGAACGGGATGCGGATGTTCTCACCCGGGGAGAAGGTACGGAAGTCGTACTCGACCAGGTCGAGGTCGCCGCCGCGGAGTTTCATGATCGGCATCCGGCTCACCGCCCCACGGCACGGTCGAAGAAGATGTTCTTGCCCGTTGCTGAGACCGGGATACCGAACGCGACCGTGCAGTCCGGCAGCCAGCCCAGCGCGAGCGCCCCGACACCGGCCGTGTACATGACCCGGTTGTCCAGGTTCAGGAGCGATGCTGTCTTCGCGGCCGATCCGACCGCGATCCCCAGGTCCGTGAGCTTGAGCACGCAGTTCGGGCCGCCGTAGGGCGCATCCGTTCGGGGCGCGGCCTCGCACATGGCGCTGCAGCTCGCGTACCCGCACCCGCCGCAGTCCAGCCCCACGGCCTCCCTCCCACGGACGCCGAGGAGGAGGCATGCCTCGCTCGCACCGACGTTACCGGCATCGCGCAGAAAGATCGGCGAGCCGCCGCGTTCGCCAACGCCGCGCATGGCGCCGGCAAGCCGCTCGAGGTCGTCGTCGGCGACCGTGCGGACCACGAGGGAGTCCTCGCCTCTCCCCTTCGGCGCGGTCCGCGCCGACAGGGTCATCAGGTCGCAGGCCGCACGCACGGCCCGGGACTCGTCGTTCATGGGGAGGAAGTTTGCCCCCCTACGAGATAAAACCGGGCGGAACGGTCCGTGCAGAAGAGATGGGGGTCAGGCCGGGATCTGCCGGAGCAGCTGGCCGAGCCGTGGCACGAAGTCCTTCTTCCGGCTCAGCACCTCCTCGAGCCGGAGGGGCTGGTCAACCAGGCCGAGCCGTCCGAGCAGGGCGTCGTCGGCCGCAGTGAAGTAGGCGAGGGACGCGTTTTCGAGAACCGAGGTGTAGAGCGCGACCGCGAGGTCGGCCCGGTTCATTGCCCGGAGCCGGCCGAGCTCCCGCCGAATCTCGGCGCCGTGGGCCTCGGGGAACGCGAACGACGGGACCATCACCTGGGCAATCACCACGTCCCGCCGGAAGAGCGTGTAGGCCTTGGTGTCGCACGCGAGCTGCTCCTCGATCGGGACGTTGTCGACGGCCATTCCCTTCTCGATCAGGGTCGTGCCGAGCTCGATCGGGTCGCGCCCCGCAAGGCCGGCCAGGTACTCGACGGCACGCCGGTCAAGCGACGTCGTGGTCGACATGCGGAGCACGAGCGTGTCCGAGAGGATCCCGCAGAGCAGGAGCCCGGCCGTCTGGGGCGACGGGTCGCGCCCGGCCTCCATGAACCGGGTCGTGATGATCGTGCAGGTCGAGCCGACCGGGTCGTTCAGGAACCGGACCGGCTTCAGGGTCGAGATCGCCCCGAGCCGGTGGTGGTCGATGATCTCCAGGATGTCCGCGTCCTCGATCCCGTCCACGGCCTGGGCCGCCTCATTGTGGTCGAGCAGGATCACGGCCTTCTGGACGTCCTGCATCAGGGAGGTCCGCGAGAGGAGCCCGAGGTACCGCCCGTCCTCGTCGACCACGCAGGCCGTCCGGTAGCGCGAGGACGAGACCAGGTGCTTCGCCGTCTCGAGCGAGTCGTCGAGCGTGACCGTCGGGACGTCGGTCTCCATGATCTCGCCGGCCGGGGCAGAGAGGTGGAGCCGCCTGCCCACGCCGAACGCGTCGAGCTCGGTCGCGAGGATCGAGACGCTCTGGGCCCGGGCCGCGATCAGCACCCGCTCGCCGACCGGCGCGCCGTCCGCGACGATCATCGCGGCGATCCCGGCCGAGATCAGGGTCAGCTGCGCCGGCTCGTTGTCCCCGACGATCGCGATGTCGTGGGTGGTCAGGCGCGAGAGGGTGACGTGCAGCGCGTCGATCGCGGTGTAGACCCGCCCCTCGATCTCCTCGTGAGCGCCCACGAGCACGGTCGCGAAGAGGATGCGGGCCAGGTCGTCCAGGCGCATCGGCGGCACCGAGAGCGACTCCTCCTGCTGGCCGGTCACGTACGCCCGGGCGAGGCCGTACTCTGAGACCAGCCCGGCGAGGCGCCCGTCCGTATCGACGATCGGGATGTTCCGCATGTCGTACTGGTCCATCAGGGAGGCCACATCCACGGTCGGGACGTCGGCGCGGGCCGAGCGGGTGTCGATATACGGGATGTCCGCGATCCCGGGCTCGACCGACTCGATGTAGACCGGGGGCTCGGCCCGGAACTCGGCGAGCGCCCACCGCGTCTCCGCACTGACGTCCCCGCACCGGGCAGGGATGTAGACCCCGGGCTCGTCCATGTTCAGGAGCTCCGCATACCCGATCACGCTGCAGATCGAGTCCGTATCGGGCTGCTTGTGCCCGATCACGTAGACGCTGTTCATACCCGCCATACCGCTCGGATCAACGTTTGCCGTCCGGGTTCTTATGCGTGGGGGTTCGACAGGGGCACGACGTTGACAGTAAAGAAGGCTCTATATGGTCGGGTATCCCCTTTATAAACAGGAGGACTATGAAAGAGATCGTCATCAAGGGGGCGCGCGAGCACAACCTCAAGAACGTCGACCTGGTGCTGCCGCGCGACCGCCTGATCGTCTTCACCGGGCTCTCGGGCTCGGGCAAGTCCACGCTCGCGTTCGACACGCTCTACGCCGAGGGACAGCGCCGGTACGTGGAGTCGCTCTCGACCTACGCCCGGCAGTTCCTCGGGGTGATGCACAAGCCCGACGTCGACACGATCGAGGGCCTCTCGCCCGCGATCTCGATCGAGCAGAAGACGACCTCGAAGAACCCGCGCTCGACCGTCGGGACCACGACCGAGATCTACGACTACCTCCGCCTCCTCTTCGCCCGCATCGGCGTGCCGTACTGCCCGGTCCACAACATCCGGATCGAGACCCAGACCCCCGAGCGGATCGCCGATACGATCCAGAACGAGCAGGCCGGGACGGTCACGGTCCTCGCCCCGATCATCCGGCAGAAGAAGGGGACGTACGGGCAGCTCCTCAAGGACCTGAACCGCGAGGGCTTCGCCCGCGTCCGCGTCAACGGCGAGATCCACCGGACCGACGAGGAGGTCCCGCTCGAGCGCTACCAGAAGCACGACATCGAGATCGTGATCGACCGGGTCGAGACCGGGGACCGCTCCCGCCTCGTCGAGGCCGTGGAGAACGCGCTCACCAGGGCCGACGGGCTCGCGATCGTCGCGGGCGCGGACGGCGGCGAGACGACCTACTCGTCCATGATGGCCTGCCCCGTCTGCGGCATGGCGTTCGAGGAGCTCCAGCCCCGGATGTTCTCGTTCAACGCCCCCTTCGGCGCCTGCGAGGAGTGCAACGGGCTCGGCTTCAAGATGGTCTTCGACCCCGACCTGATCATCCCGGACAGGGACCTCTGCATCGTCGACGGCGCGATCGAGGTCTACCGGAACTCGCTCGACGGCTACCGCGGGCAGCTGATCGAGGCCGTCGCGCGGCAGCTCGGGTTCGACCTCTTCACGCCCCTCTCCGAGCTGACGCCCGAGCAGTACGACGGGCTGATGCACGGGACGACCGAGCGGCTCAACTTCAGCATGCGGGCCCCGCGGGGCAGCGGGACGTGGTCCCACCGGGGCGCCTGGGAGGGGCTGCTTCCCCAGGCCCAGCGCCTCTACGCCCAGACCCAGTCCGACTACCGCAAGCGCGAGCTCGAGCGGTTCATGCGGATCTTCGACTGCCCCGTCTGCAAGGGGTCGCGCCTCAAGGAGAAGGTCCGGTCCGTCCGGATCGGGGACGCCTCGATCATCGACGTGACGAACCTCTCGATCTCTGCCTGCCTCGCCTTCTTCCGACAGCTCGAACTGACACCCCGGGAGCAGCACATCGCCCAGCTCGTGATCAAGGAGATCATGGAGCGGCTCGAGTTCCTCGAGCGCGTCGGCCTCGGGTACGTCACCCTCTCGCGCGCGGCCTCGACCCTCTCGGGCGGCGAGGGGCAGCGGATCCGGCTCGCGACCCAGCTCGGCGCGAACCTGATGGGCGTCCTCTACGTCCTGGACGAGCCCTCGATCGGCCTGCACCAGCGCGACAACCGGCGGCTGATCGACACCCTGGTCGCCCTCCGCGACCTCGGCAACACCCTGATCGTGGTCGAGCACGACGAGGACACCATCCGGGCCGCGGACTACGTCGTCGACATCGGCCCGGGCGCGGGGCTCCACGGCGGGCAGATCGTCGCGAAGGGCACGCCCCGCGAGATCGAGCGCTCGACCAACTCGCTCACCGGGCTGTACCTCGCGAAGTCCCTCAAGATCGAGACGCCGAGCTGGCGGCGCCCCGCCGAGACCTTCATCCGGATCAGGGGCGCGCGCGAGAACAACCTCAAGAACGTCGACGTGGCGATCCCGACCGGCGTCCTGTCCGTCGTGACCGGGGTCTCGGGCTCGGGCAAGTCCACGCTCGTCTACGAGATCCTGTACAAGGCCCTTCACCGGCAGCTCTTCCGGACGGGTGACCCGCCCGGCGCGCACGACGGGCTCGAGTTCGACGCCCCGATCGACAAGGTGATCGTGATCGACCAGTCCCCCATCGGCCGCACCCCGCGCTCGAACCCGGCGACCTACACCAAGGTCTTCGACGACATCCGGAAGATCTTCGCCGAGACCCAGGAGGCGAAGGTCCGCGGGTACGGTCCCGGCCGGTTCTCGTTCAACGTCCGCGGCGGGCGGTGCGAGGCCTGCCAGGGCGACGGCCTGATCCGGATCGAGATGAACTTCCTGCCCGAGGTCTACATCGAGTGCGAGGAGTGCAAGGGCCGGCGGTACAACGCCGAGACTCTCGAGGTGAAGTACAAGGGCAGGTCGATCGCAGACGTGCTCGAGATGTCGGTCGAGGAGGCGCTCCACCTCTTCGAGCGCATCCCGCGGATCCGGAACAAGCTCGAGGTCCTCTCCCGGGTCGGCCTCGACTACATCAAGCTCGGCCAGTCCTCGACCACGCTCTCGGGCGGCGAGGCCCAGCGGATCAAGCTGACCCGCGAGCTCTCCAAGCGCGCGACCGGCCGGACGCTCTACCTCCTGGACGAACCCACAACCGGCCTGCACTTCCACGACGTCAAGAAGCTGATCCAGGTCCTCGACGACCTGGTCAAGAAGGGGAACAGCGTCCTCGTGATCGAGCACAACCTGGACGTGATCAAGTCGGCCGATCACGTGATCGACCTCGGGCCCGAGGGCGGAGACGAGGGCGGCGAGGTGGTCGCCGTTGGCACGCCCGAGGAGGTCGCGGAGAACCCGCGCTCCTACACGGGCCAGTTCCTGAAACAGGTGCTATGAAAAAACCCCCCATCGACCTCCAGGGCCTTCCCGAGCTGCCCGGCTGCTACCTCTTCTCCGACGCGGACGGGACGGTCATCTACGTGGGCAAGGCCAGGAACCTGCGGCGCCGGGCCTCGTCCTACTTCGCCCGGTCCGACCTCGACCCCAAGACGACCGCGCTCGTCGGCCACATCGCGCACCTCGACTTCATCGTGACCACGACCGAGGTCGAGGCCCTGATCCTCGAGAACACCCTGATCAAGAAGCACTGGCCCCGGTACAACATCCGGCTCAAGGACTCCAAGACCTACGCCTACATCCTTTGCACGGACGAGCCCTACCCGCGCCTGGTGTATGCGCGGCAGAAGGGCGAGGCGGGGACCTACTACGGCCCGTTCGTCTCGGGGCTCGAACGCGACCACCTCCTCAGGGGCCTCCGGCACGCCTTCCGGCTCCGGAGCTGCCGGAAGCTCCCCAGGCGCGCCTGCCTCCGGTTCCACATGAACACCTGCTCTGGCCCGTGCGTCGGCGCGATCTCGCCGGAGGAATACGCGGAGGCCGTCCGGCGGGCCGAGGAGTGCCTGAAGGGGCGCGATCGCGAGCTCCTGGGAACGCTCCGCGAGGAGATGGCCAAGTACTCGGCCGAAGACCAGTTCGAGCAGGCCCTCGCCCGTCGCGAGCAGATCCGCGCGATCGAGGGGCTCGCCGAGCACCAGCGGGTCGACCGGCAGAAGACCTACGACGAGGACGTCCTCAACTACATCGTGGTCGAGGAGACGGTCTACCTCGCGCTCTTCAAGATCCACCTCGGCACCCTGACCGGCAAGCAGGAGTTCGTCTTCGACTATCGCGAGGGGTTTTTGCCCGAGTTCCTGGTCCAGTACTACGCCGAGAACGCGGTGCCGAAGGAGGTCGTGCTCCCCGAGGAGGTGGACCCGGCGATCGGAGACTACCTCTCCGAGCTGAAGGGCCGGCGCGTCCGGGTCACGGTTCCGCAGCGCGGCGACCGCCGCCACCTGCTCGAGCTCGTGAAGGTCAACCTCGAGACCTCGTTCTTCGGCGACCGGATCAAGGTCGAGGCCCTCCGCAGGGACCTCCGCCTGCCCTCGCCGCCCGAGGTGGTCGAGTGCTTCGACATCTCCCACCTCGCGGGGACTTCAACGGTCGGGGTCATGGTCCAGTTCCGGGGCGGCCGGCCCGACAAGCGGAACTACCGGCGCTTCCGGATCAGGACGGTCGAGGGGGTCGACGACTTCGCCGCGATCGCCGAGGTGGTCCGGCGGCGGTACGCCCGGCTCAAGAAGGAGAACGCCGGCCTTCCCGACCTCATCGTGGTCGACGGCGGGCGCGGCCAGCTCTCGGCCGCGAAGGCCGTGCTCGACGACCTGGACCTGAAGATCCCGGTCGTCGCGCTCGCCAAGCGCGATGAGGAGGTCTGGGTGCCGGGCCTCTCCGTGCCCCTGCCCCTCGACCGGAAGGCGAAGGGGAGCCTCTTTCTCCAGGAGGTCCGGGACGAGGCCCACCGCTTCGCCATCACGTACAACCGCAGCCTGCGGTCCAAGGCGGTGCTCCAGTGACCGAAAAATTCGAACTCGTCTCGCCCTTCAAGCCGAAGGGCTCGCAGCCCGCCGCGATCGCTTCGCTTGTCGAGGGGATCCGGGGCGGCGACGAGAAGCAGACCCTGCTCGGCGTGACCGGTTCGGGCAAGACCTTCACGATCGCGAACGTGATC
>CAYWVY010000026.1:18394-18694 GCA_964461885.1 uncultured Methanospirillum sp.
AGGAGGTCCAGCGGCCCACCCTCGTCATTGCGCACAACAAGACCCTCGCGGCCCAGCTCTACAACGAGTTCCGCGACTTCTTCCCGCACAACCGCGTCGAGTACTTTGTCTCGTACTACGACTACTACCAGCCCGAGTCCTACATCCCCCAGCGTGACCTCTACATCGAGAAGGACATGGCGATCAACCCCAAGATCGAGATGATGCGCCTTGCGGCCACTGCCTCGCTCCTCTCGCGCCGGGACACGATCATCGTCGCCTCGGTCTCGTGCATCTACGGCCTCGGCAACCCCGTGAACT
>CAYWVY010000026.1:18704-27375 GCA_964461885.1 uncultured Methanospirillum sp.
GCAGCTCGTCGAGATCCAGTTCGAGCGGAACGACATCGAGCTGATGCCGGGGCGGTTCCGCGCCCGCGGCGACACGGTCGACATTGTGCCCGGGTACTTTAACAACATCATCCGGGTCGAGACCTTCGGCGACGAGATCGAGCGGATCACCGAGGTGGACCGGATCACGGGCCTCGCAAAGGAGCAGATGAACTACTTCTACGTCTACCCCGCCCGCCACTACGTGATCCCGTCCCACACGCGTGCGAAGGCGATCGAGTCGATCCGCGAGGAGCTCGATAAACGCCTGCCCGAGCTCGGCCTCCTCGAGAGCCACCGCCTCCAGCAGCGGACCCTCTACGACATCGAGATGATCGAGGAGACCGGTTCCTGCAAGGGGATCGAGAACTACTCGCGCCACTTCGACTTCCGGCAGCCCGGGGAGAAGCCGTACTGCCTGCTCGACTACTTTCCGAAGGACTTCATGGTGGTGATCGACGAGAGCCACCAGACGATCCCCCAGGTCCACGGGATGTACAAGGGCGACCGCTCGCGCAAGACCTCGCTCATCGACTACGGCTTCCGCCTGCCGTCGGCCTACGACAACCGGCCCCTGAAGTGGGAGGAGTTTCGCGAGTACATGCGGCAGGTGATCTTCGTCTCGGCCACGCCGGGCGCGTACGAGCAGCGGGTCTCGGACCGGATCGCCGAGCAGATCATCCGGCCGACCGGGCTCGTGGACCCGCCGGTCGAGGTGCGCCCCATCGCGGGCCAGACCCTCGACGTGATCGAGGAGGTCAAAAAGACGATCGCGAAGGGCGAGCGGGCCCTGGTCACGACCCTGACCAAGAAGCTCTCGGAGGAGCTCTCCGAGTGGCTGGCCGAGCGCGGGATCAGGACCCGGTACCTCCACTCCGAGATCGATACGATTGAGCGGACCGAGATCATCCGGCAGCTCCGGCTCGGCCGGTTCGACGTTCTTGTCGGGATCAACCTGCTCCGCGAGGGTCTCGACATCCCCGAGGTCGGGTTCATCGGGATCCTGGACGCGGACAAGGAGGGCTTCCTCCGCGACGCCCGGTCCCTGATCCAGACGATCGGCCGGGCCGCCCGGAACGCGAACTCGCGCGTGGTCCTGTACGCAGACGTCATGACCGACTCGATCAAGAACGCGCTCGCCGAGACCGACCGCCGCCGGCGGATGCAGATCGAATACAACCGCGTCCACGAAATCGTGCCGCAGACGATCGTCAAGCCGATCCGCGAGGCCGAGGCCGACCTCAAGGACGCGAAGCACGTGCCGAAGCACGACATCCCCGCCCTCCTGGTCGAGCTCGACGCCGAGATGCGGGCCGCGGCCGAGCAGCTCGACTTCGAGCGAGCGATCGCGCTCCGCGAGCGGATCCGGCAGCTCGAGCAGAAGGCCGGGAGCGACGGAGCCCCGGCCCCGCGGAAGGCGCGGGCGAAGAAGACGTCGAGGTGATCCTCAGACCAGCGGGCTCGGGCAGCTCGCGCCGTCGGCGGGGGGCAGGGGCCCGCCCTTGACCAGGAGCGGCATCGGCGTCGCGGAGAGCTTGGCCATCACCAGTTCCTTGCCCCGCGGCGTCAGCGCGAAGATCGGGACGCCGGTCCCGCCCTGGACCAGGGCCTTCGTCCGCGCGGCCTCGCGCACCGTTCCCGACGCGCAGGCCGTCGCGATGTCCGCGGCTGCGACGAGCCGCTCGGCCTCCTCCTTCGACAGCCCCGTGGTGTGGACCGCGATGATCAGGGACGCCGGCGCCGCTGCCCGGACGCCCTCGGCCATCGCCGCCCCGGCAACGGTCACGGCGATCCGCCCGTGCCCGCGTTCGAGCGCATAGAGGGCACCGCCGACCTGGTCGAGCTCGGCCGTCTCCGGGTAGACCACCTCGCCGCCGGCCTCGCGGATCCGCTCGATCACGGCCGGGTACGGCGTGGTCCTAACGAGCCCGGACATCCGGCCCCCGATCCCCTGGACCAGGGCAGGGTCCGAAACGACCACCGTGCCCGCGCCGTCGCAGGCGAGCACTGCGGCGTCGAGGAGCCCGGATCGGAGCCCCTCCATCATCAGCTCCGAGGCGCCGAAGAGGACGAAGTCGGTCTCCGAGAGAACCTGCCGGTCGGGCGTGCACATGCCGAACGACCGGATCCGCGCCTCCATGTTCGCCCGGATCGCGCCGGGTTCGATCGACGCCACGGGCACGGCGAACCGGCGGGCGAGCGGGCAGTCCTCGATGATCGGCTCGCCGACCTCGACCACACGCCCCTCGCGGATCACCACCCGGGCCCGCCCGATCGCCTCGATCACGTGCTCGTCGCCTGCGGGAAACGATTCCTCCATATTGAACACGTCTGCGCGCCACATCGTATAGCATGAACGGATCGGGATCGGGTGTGCGGACGGCCGCAGCCGGGATCCTGTCGCGAATGGGGATGCAGCCCCGCCCCGCGTCGACGCGCCTGCCCGAGGTCGATCTTGCCCGCGCGCTCGCGCTCGGGATGATGGTTCTCTATCACCTCCTCTTCAGTATCTGGTACCTCGGGATGGCCGACGTCGGCGTGCTGACGGGCTTCTGGCGACTCTTCGCCTATGCCACCGCCTCCCTCTTCATCGCGATCGCCGGGCTCTCCCTGACCCTCGCGGCCGCCTCACGGCGGCGGCGCGGGGCCTCGGGGGGCGAGATCGCTATCACCCAGGCGCGCCGGGGGCTCTACGTCTTCGGATGGGGGCTCGTGATCACGGTCGCGACCCTGGTCGTCCTTCCGCAGGGCGCGATCCTCTTCGGCGTCCTCCACCTGATCGGCCTGGGCACGATCCTCGCCGTCCCGCTCGTCCGGCGGCCGGTGCTCGCCCTCGCCCTCGGCACGGTCTGCGTTCTCCTCGGCCCGGTCGCCGCCCGGATCCCCGGCCCACTCTGGCTCCTGTGGCTCGGCGTTCACCCCGTCGACTTCGTCTCGCTCGACTATGTCCCGGTCCTGCCCTGGTTCGGGGTGCTGCTGATCGGCATCGCCGCGGGCTGGGCCCTCTTCCCGAACGGCGAGCGGCGGCGCCCCCTCCCGCCCCTCCCCTCGTGGATGGAGCCCCTCCTCTGGGCCGGCCGAAACACCCTCGCCATCTACCTGCTCCACGAGCCGGTCATCCTCGCCGTCCTCCTGGCGATCCGGCAGCTCGGCTAGTCCTCGCCCTCGATCGCGAGCAGGATCGCCTTGCGGAGCATGAACTCCGTGTACCCCGCGGCGATCCGCTCGTCCTCGGCGAGCGGGTGGCGGCGAGCCTCCATCTCCTCGCGCCGCGACCGGGCGTGGCAGTAGTCGTGGCCCTCCTTCACCCGGACCAGGATCTCGTTGAGAGATGCGCCGTTCACGGTCACGACCTCCTCTTCGCCCGTTACCTCCTCGCGGACCGAGACCCGGACACCGGCCGCCTCGAGGGCCGGCCGGATCTCCTCGACCACCTCGAGGACCGTCCGGCCCGTGTCGGCCGCGGCAGGAAGGCTCCGTGCCGCCCCGGGCGGGTGACGCCAGACGAGGTCGAGGCTGGTTGCTGCCATCCCGTCAGGCCTCGTCGAAAGAGAGCGATGCCGAGTTCATGCAGTAGCGCTGACCCGCCGGCGGCGGCCCGTCGGGGAAGACATGCCCGAGGTGGGCGTCGCAGCGGCGGCAGCGCACCTCGGCCCGGTCCATGCCGTACGACGTGTCGCGGACCTCGTAGACGTTCGTCTCGGCCACCGGGCGCGAGAAACTCGGCCAGCCCGTGCCGGACTCGAACTTGTCGTCCGATGAGAAGAGGTCGATCTCGCAGCAGACGCACCGATAGAGGCCGCACCGCTTGTTCGCGTAGTACTCGTTTGCGAAGGCCGGTTCAGTCCCGTGGCCCCGCGCCACGGCGTACTGGGCCGGGGTCAGGCGCCTCCGCCACTCCTCGTCCGAAAGCCGGCAGCGTTTCATGGGCACGGTCCGCCCCTCCTTCACGATATAGATCGGGACTTCATTATCGAGCTCCATGCCCGGTTGTCACCCCGCGCCTATATCAAGGAATCGTCAGAGCCCGAGCTTCTGCGCGGTTTCGCGGCAGAGCCCGGCCTCGTGGTGCTGGCCGAGCGCCTCCATCACCTCGGCCGTCAATGCCCAGGCCGTCCCGCGCTGGGGGTCGAGGTCGAGGGACCGCTCGAGCGAGACGAGGGCGTCCTCGCACCGCCCGGCCGCCTTCTCCATCATGCCGCGCATCAGCCACGCGGTCGGGTCGTCGTCCTTGATCGCGATCGCGGCCTCGAAGCACCAGCAGGCCTCGTCGTGCCGCTCCTCGTCCATCAACCCGAAGCCCCGCTCCAGCCACTCGTCGAACCGGGCCGGCCCGAGCTTCGAGGCCGCCTCGATCCGGGCAAAGGCCTCCTTCTCGCGCCCGAGCTGGTGGAGTACCCTGGCCGAGGCGCGCAGGGCCGGGCCGTTGCCGGGTTCGCGCTCGCTCGCGATCTCCAGGCACCAGAGCGCATGCGCGAGCTCGCCAGCCTCGAGCAGCTCGAGCCCGCGGCGGAGCCACCTTTCCGCCACGTCGCCGTCCCCTGGCAGCCGCTCCGCCTCGAGCAGCGGACCGTAGATCTTCGAGTAGTCGATGCTCCCCCCTCCTTATCGGATCGTACGAGAGGAGATCATAAAAGCTGTTCCCTTCGTCCGAAGGGTATATCCGCCGCAAGGCCGAGAAGTCGGCCATGAGGCAACTGCGATGAACCAGCTCGATGGAAAGGTCGCGCTCGTGACCGGTGCCGGCTCGGGCATCGGCCGGGCCACAGCCCTCCTCTTCGCACGCGAGGGGGCGAAAGTGGCCGCGCTCGGCCGCACGGTCGGCGAGATCGATGTGGTGGTGGCCGAGATCCACGACGCGGGCGGCGTGGCCATGCCGCTTGTCGCCGATGTTGCGCACGCGAGCCAGATGCGCGACGCGGTGGAGGCGGTGGACGCGCAGTGGGGCCGGCTCGACGTGCTCTTCGCGAACGCGGGCATTAACGGCGTCTGGGCACCGATCGAGGAGCTCGAGCCCGGCGACTGGGACCAGACCATCAACACGAACCTCCGGGGCACCTTTCTGACGATCAAGTACGCGGTCCCGGTCATGAAGCGGACGGGCGGGTCCGTGATCGTCACCTCGTCCGTGAACGGCACCCGGATCTTCTCGAACACCGGGGCGACCGCGTACTCCACCTCGAAGGCCGGCCAGGTGGCGCTCGCGAAGATGCTCGCGCTCGAGCTCGCGAAGGACCGCATCCGGGTGAATGTGATCTGCCCCGGGGCCGTCGAGACGCAGATCGAGGAGAACGCCGTGGAGTGCGACCTCGAAAGCGTCGGCGAGCCCGTGATCTACCCCGAGGGGCAGATCCAGCTCACCGACGGCCGACCGGGCATGCCCGGGCAGGTGGCCGCGCTGGTCCTCTTCCTTGCCTCGAACGCAGCGTCCCTGATCAGCGGGACCGAGATCTGGATCGATGGGGCCGGGTCCCTGTTTCAGGGCTGAACGGGCTGTTCCTCGCGAAGAGCGCGGGCTGCGCGCGCTCCGCGCAGGGCCGACAGCCCGGCCGCGATGGCCGTCAGCACGGCCCCGGTCCAGATGATCACCCCGACGGACGAGGCGAGCAGGGCCGGGTCCGCCTCGAGGATCGGCCCGGCGTTGCCGCCGGCGATGAGGAGAGCGCTGAGCAGGACCGAGCCGATCGAGACGCCGAGCGACATCCCGAGGTTCCGGCCGCTCGCGGTGATGGCCGAGGCGAGCCCGAGCCAGCGGCGCGGCACCGCCGACATCTGCGCCGTGTTGTTCGGAGCCTGGAAAAGCCCGCTGCCGAGGCCGATCACCAGGAACGCGCCGAGCATCGGCACGAGCAGGCGCGCCGAGGCCGCGTACCCGGCGACGGCGTACCCGGCCGCGACCAGGCCCATGCCGATCGCAGCGATGTACGGGAACCGGGAGCGGTCGTAGAGCCAGCCGGCTGCGGGGGCCGTCACGGCCATGACCGCCGGCAGCAAAAGGAAGACAAGCCCGACCGTGGCCGGTGAGAACCCCATGACCGCCTCGAAGTAGAACGGCCCGACCAGGTTCAGCATAAAGGCCGCGACGAAGTAGAAGAACATCGCGAGCACCGGGAGCACGTAGAGCGGCTCGGCGAAGAGCCCGAGGTCCACGAGTGGAGCCTTCGTCCGCCGTTCGATCAGCACGAAGGCCGTCGTTGCGGCGACGGCAACGAGGGCGTACGCGGCGGCCGTGGCATCGAGCACGGGGGACGCGGCGAGCCTACCGAGGAAGAAGATCAGGCCGGCGAGGGCCGCGCCCAGCGCGAGGGCCCCGGGAATGTCGAAGGTGAAGCGGTCCGGCCGCACATGGGCTCGCGGCAGGATCCGGATCGCGCCGGCGATGACTGTCGCCCCTATCGGGAGGTTGATGAAGAAGATCGATTCCCACCCGAACGCTTCGACCAGTCCCCCGCCGACGACCGGGGAGGCGAGCGAGCCGATCGCGACCACGGAACCGAGGTACCCGAGCGCCCGCCCGCGTTCGGTGACGGGGAAGACCTCGAAGATCAGGGCGTTCGAGATCGAGAAGACCATGGCTCCTCCGACGGCCTGAACGATGCGGCTCCCGACCAGGAAGGCGAGGGACGGGGCGAGGCCGCACGCCGCCGAACCGAGTGTGAAGAGCGTGAGGCCGGCGACGAAGAGCGGCGCCCGCCCCGTGTACTCCGAGATGCGGCCCATCGGCAGCAGCAGCACGGTCATGGTCAGCAGGTAGGCCGTGATCACCCACTGCGTGCCGTCAAGGTTCACCCCGTAATGGGCCGTGATCGTCGGGAGCGCGATCGAGACCACCACGCCGTCCAGCACGGCCATGAAGACCCCTGCCAGCACGACCGCGAGGATTGCGTAGCGGTTCGGCGCGGCGTCGGCCTCCATGCTCGGAAGGGTCGACGGGCGGAGGTATAAGGATGGGCGTAGCGGAGTCCGGGCCGCGACGAGACCGGCCGTCCGCGTCAGAAAGGGTCCCGCACGACTACCATCTCCCGCCCGATTCGCCGTTCTCGGATTCCCTCGAAGTGTCGCGATAGAAAATTATTCAAGGGATCGAAATTTTCGGAAGGTCCGAGCCCGGATCCTTCCCGGCCGATATCGGCCGATGCCCCCGCCCTGAACGGTTCGGGGCGTTGGACAGCCAGCGTTCGGCCTTCGGTACTCGATCGAGGCTGAGCGAACCCGTCTCGTGGACCGGGCAGTACCGGGGCGACCGACGGGGCTGACAGTGGCAGGACGTGTAACATGGTACGCGGTTTATCGATCTGCTGGAGCCCGACTTTTCTCGAGAACCGTTTTAACGGAATCAAAAAGCCGCTGTCACGGTGTGCGTCCCGCCTGGCACGTCGGAAGCGGACGGCGTCCGACTATCTCGGGAGTGCGTTGACCAGGAACTGGAAGAGGTCACCCGCGACTATCATCGACACCGTGGAGCCGGGAACGCTCTCCGACGTCATGAACATATTCCATTCGTCCTTCGATACCATCTCTGATCCCATCACCGACAGCCGGATGAGGCGGTATTCCGCGATCTTCAGGCACATCTTCTACACCGCGAAACTGGAGGACAGGGTCGTGGGGTACTGTGCCAATTGTGTAAAACTCTCGCCGTCTCGATGCGGGCTCAGAAAGATCGCCGTGGTCTACTCGTTCGCGGTCGATCGCCGGCATCGGCGGCAGGGTATCGGGACGCAGTTGCTCGAGACCACCCTTCGGGAGATGCGGTTGCACAGGATCGACGAGATCCGCCTCTACGTGAACACGAACAATACCCCCGCCCTCTTGCTCTATCTCCTGTTTGGATTACGCGTGGTCCGCGAGGTGCTCGACGTCTGCGGGCACGAAGAAGGGTGCTACGAGATGAAACTCGCGTTCTAAGGGTGGGTTGGGGGGGTCGGTGGGCAACGGGGACAGGGCACCACACCATCGATATGCATACGGCCGATGGCGCCGACCTTGATACGTGGACGATGGGGGCTGGGATCGCGACTACCGGCGGCGCGGCCGGCTCTACGGCGGCGGCGTCCGACTTCCGCCCATCCCCAGGGGCGCGCGCGTGCTCGAGCTCGGCTGCGGCGACGGCCGGACGCTCGCGGCGCTTGCAGCCCGGCCCGGCACCGCCGTGGGCCTCGACCTGTCTTCGGCGGCGCTCGCGCTCTGCCGCCCGGCGGCGGGCCTTTCTCCCCCGCTTCTCGTCTGCGGCGACGCCCGGTGCCTGCCATTCCGGGACGACTCGTTCGACGCGGTCCTCCTCCTCCACGTCCTGGGCCACGGGCGCGCGGACGAGCGGCGGGCGATGGCCGCCGAGGCTGTGCGCGTGACCGCCCCCGGGGGCCGCCTCCATCTCCGCGTCTTCTCGCGTGAGGATCTCCGGGCCGGCGCGGGCCGCGAGGTCGAGGACGGTTCGCGCCTGCGGGCCACAGGCGTGCTGACGCACTACTTCACCGAGGACGAGGTCGCCTCCCTCTTTGGTTCGTGCCGCTCCCTCCGCCTTGAGACGGTCCGGTGGCACCTCCGCGTCCGGGGCACGGACCTGCTCCGGGCCGAGATCGAGGGCGCTTTCGAGCCCCCGCGCCAGGAACGCGGCGGGGAATGACCGCCGGCTGTGAAGAGAATCATAATG
>CAYWVY010000027.1:0-1991 GCA_964461885.1 uncultured Methanospirillum sp.
CCTGGTCTACTTCTCCCGGTTCCTGCGCCACGACATCTTCATGCTCTTCTTCACGTTCCTGCTCGTGGTCGCGGTCCTCTACTATATCGAGAAAAAACAGCTCCGCTTCGCCGCGCTCGCGGGCCTCGCGGCCGGCCTCGCGCTCTCGTGCAAGGAGGAGATGCCGCTCATCCTCATCCTGTTCGGGGCCTACTTTCTCTTCCTGGTCGTGCGGAAGAAGGTGACTCTGCCCCCGACGAAGACCTTCCTCCGCGACCTCGCCGTCGCGGTGCTGATCGTCGCGGGCGTGATGGCCGTGCTCTACTCGTTCTTCGGGCTGCACCTCGACACCCTCTGGACGGGCCCGTTCAAGGCGATCGAGCACTGGCTCACCATGCATAACCAGCAGCGGCTCGGGGGGCCGCCGTACTTCTACGTGCTCCTCTTCGGGCTGTACGAGGTGCCCATCGTCATCCTGGCCGGGGCCTCGGTTGTCTCGTACGCTGTGCTCCGGTTCCGGAGCCGGGCGAAGGCCCGGCTCGCGGCCATCTCGGCCGAGATCGACGAGCTGACCGGCGTCGCGCCGGCGACGCCGAAGCCACCCGCTGTCGACCGTCGGACCGAGTTCTTCATCTTCTCCCTGGTCTGGATGGCCGGGACCATGCTGATGTACGCGTACATCGGCGAGAAGGTCCCCTGGCTGATCATCCAGCAGCTTTTGCCCATGTGCCTCGCGGCCACCTGGTGCCTGCGTGAAAAGCCGCCCGAGGAGCGGATGGTCCGGCACGACGCCTGGAAGTGGGTGACGGTCGCGTTCATCGTCTTCTCCGTCTTCGCGCCGATCTACGGGCTCGGGCTCGCCTACACGACCCACCACGTCCAGTTCGTCCGCGAGGACATCTCGGAGCCGATCGTCCAGGTGCAGAACTCGGAGGACCTCCGCGGCGTCTTCGCCGACATGAACGCGGCGGACAAGGTCGTGATCGCGAGCCAGAACTACTGGCCGCTCCCGTGGTACTTCCGCGGGGACCGGTGGGACAGGATCCAGTTCTACGGCAACCGGATCGACGAGAGCGCGGTGCTGTCCCAGGACCCCGACGTGGTCCTGACCGATTCGGGCAGCTCGTACGCCTCTCTGCCGGGGTACGAAAGGCGGACGGTCAAGCTCAACTACTGGTACAGCCACTACGACAATCAGGACCGGATCCCCGAGTACTACTTCAAGCGGGACGGCAAGCTCGGGTCGATGAACCTGGACGTCTTCACCAGGATCGGGCCGCTCGATACAACGGCCCCGCTCGGCTGATCCCCCCTTTTTTACCTCAATTCATTTATCAACGAAACACCTACCTCTGCGTGATATGGCGGCAGACACGGTCAGCTTCGTCCTGCTCTCGCTCTCGTCCCTGCTCGTGATCGTCAACCCGCTCGGCGCCGCGATGATCTTCGTCTCGATGACCTCGGGCTTCGACCGCGAGACGAAGCGGCACACGGCGATCGAGGCGAGCTGGTACGCGGTCGTCGTGCTCGTGGTTTTTGCCCTCCTCGGCGGGATCATCCTCGAGCTCTTCGGGATCTCGCTCGCGGCGTTCCGGATCGGCGGGGGGATCCTGCTCTTTCTGATCGGCCTGGAGATGGTCTACGCCAAGGTCTCGCGGTCGAAGATGACTGCGACCGAGAAGTACGAAGGGGGTGCCGATGACGTCGCGATCATGCCGATAGCCATCCCGATGATCGCCGGGCCGGGCGCAATCACGACCGTGATCGTGCTGATGGACAGTGCGCGGGGCCTCGGGCTCTGGGCTTATATCGAGGTCTTCTTTTCGATCGCAGTCATCTCGGTGGTCACGTATCTGATGATGGCCTACTCGGACGTGATCATCTCCCGGATCGGCCAGCGCGAGATCCGGGCCGTGAACCGGATCATGGGTATCCTGCTGATCGCGATTGCGGTGGAGTTCGTGATCGACGGTTTGAAGGCCGCGTTCCCGTTGCTGTCGGGTGGAATATGA
>CAYWVY010000027.1:2091-4531 GCA_964461885.1 uncultured Methanospirillum sp.
GTTCGTGATCGACGGTTTGAAGGCCGCGTTCCCGTTGCTGTCGGGTGGAATATGAGGATCGCGCTCGCCCAGCTCCTCCCGGCCTGGGACGACCCGGCCGCGAACCTCGCCGCGGTCGACGAGTGTGCGGAGCGTGCTGCGGAATCCGGGGTTGACCTGGTCGTCTTCCCCGAGCAGGTGCTCTTCGGCTGGGACCCCCAGTCGTCCCGTGGGGCCGAGCCCGTGGGCGGGCCGCTGACGCAGGGCCTCCGGGCCGCGGCGCGCCGGCACGCGATCGGTCTCGTCGGCTCCATTCGCGAGTCTGGCCAGGACGGCGTCCGGAACACCGCCCTCGCTATCGACGGGGGCGGGGCGATCCTTGCGGTCTACGCCAAGCAGCACCTCTTCACCCCCGGCGGCGAGGAGGGCTGCTACGCTCCCGGCCCCGGCCCGGCCGTCTTCGACCTCGGCGGACTCCGTATCGGCCTCGCGATCTGCTACGACCTCCGCTTCCCCGCGGTCTTCGCCGCATACCGCGCCCTCGGCGCGGACGCCGTGCTCGTGCCGGCGGCCTGGCCGTGCGCCCGCCTCCGCCACTGGCGACTCTTCATTCGGGCGCGCGCCCTCGACAGCCGACTCTTTGTCGCGGGCGCCTCGTACGCCGGGGGCGCGACCCCGGTCGAGACCTACTGTGGGGGCTCACTCGCGGCCGACCCTGAGGGCGAGATCCTGGCCGAGGCGGGGGCAGAGGCAGAGCTTATGGTCGTCGACCTCGACCCGGATGCGATCGCGTCGGCACGGGCCGGGCCCGACCCGGCCGGAGGTTGAGGGACCGTGCGCGGCGACCAGCACGTCCTGATCACGCTCTTCTCGGGAGGGCTTCTCCTCGCCCCCCACGTCGCGCTCCTCGCTCCGGCCGAGGTCGCGGCCCTCCTCTTCGGCCTCTTCGTGGGCTCGCTCGCGCCCGACGCGGACGCGACCGACGCCGCGATCTTCCACACCCGCATCCCCGGGCTCAAGGGACCCACGCGCGGGCTCGTGAATGGGGCCGCGCAGACCCTCCCGTTCTTCGGGTACCTGATCCGGTACGGCGAGTACTACCCCGCGGCCGGGGTCTTCTGGCTCCTCTCTCGAGGACGGCTCAAGGCGGGGCACCGGGGCGTCCTCCATTCCCTCCTTGGCGTGGGCCTCATCACGGGCCTGACCGGGCTCTACTGCGCCCTCGCCCTCCACCTTCTTGACTGGTCCGCGCCCACGCTCCTGGTCCTCGGGGTCGTCGGCTTCGGCGCCGGGGCCCTCCTCCACCTCGCGGAGGACTCCTGCACACCCGGCGGGATCGCCTGGCTCTACCCTCTCTCGGGCCGGCGGCTCCGGGGCCGGCTCCGGACGGGCGGGCGCACGGACCCGCGCACCCGTCTCTTCGCGACGACCCTTGGCGCGGCCATGTGGGGCTGCGTCGCCCTCGTCTTCTGGTTCGACACTCCGTCCGGAGAGGTGGCGCAGCTCTCGGTCTTCCTCTTCTGCGCGCTCTGGACCTTCTTCTACCTGGCCTCCCGCTCCTAGGCGAACGATGCACTCATGCCTGTTGGACGCACACGTCTTCCTGCATGTACCGCCTCGTCTGCGTCCACTGCGCCGCTGAATACCCGGCCGACCAGATAATCTATACCTGCAGCCGGTGCGGGCACCTGCTCGCGGTCGAGTACGACCTCGAGGGGCTCTCGATCGACCGGTCCCGCTGGCACCGCCGCCCCCTCTCGGTCTGGCGCTACCGCGAGCTCCTCCCCGTCTCGGGCGAGCCGGTGACGCTCCAGGAGGGCGGGACGCCCCTGTACAAACTCGACCGGATCGGGGCCGATCTCGATCTCCCGCACCTCTACGCCAAGCACGAGGGGATGAACCCGTCGGGCTCGTTCAAAGACCGCGGCATGACCGTCGGGGTCTCGATGGCCATCGAGCTCGGCATGACCTCGGTCGCCTGCGCGTCGACCGGGAACACCTCAGCGAGCCTCGCCCAGTACGCGGCAAAGGCCGGGATCCCGGCCGTCGTTCTTCTGCCCGCGGGCAAGGTCGCGCTCGGCAAGATCGCGCAGGCCCTGATGCACGGCGCGCGCGTCATCTCGGTCCGCGGCAACTTCGACCGCGCCCTTGAGATGGTCCACGAACTCTGCCTCTCGCACGGGCTCTACCTCCTCAACTCGGTCAACCCGTTCCGGCTCGAGGGGCAGAAGACGATCGGGTTCGAGGTGGTCGACCAGCTCGAGGCCGTGCCCGACAGGATCGTCCTCCCCGTCGGAAACGCGGGTAACATCTCGGCCGTGCACAAGGGGCTCGGCGAGCTCCTGGCGCTCGGCTTCATCGACCGCCTGCCCATGATGACCGGGGTCCAGGCCGCCGGATCGGCCCCGATCGCCCGGGCCGTGGCCGAGAACCTCCCAGTGGTCCTGCCGGAGCCCTGCCC